>NZ_JARAVK010000174.1:0-19601 GCF_033792765.1 Streptomyces sp. PA03-6a
GTGGTGAGGGTTCGTGGGATCGGAGTAGTGTATGAGGACACTTCCTTCGGCAGGCCGCCGACGGGTACGACGCCGGCTGCACGGTGAGCTTCTGCGTGGCCGCCGTGGGAGTGCTGGTGCGGCTGCTCCTCGTGCCGGGCCGCCTCCGCGGCGGGGCCCCGGTCACCACGGCCGCCCCCGCCCCCGCCGCGGAGGCGGCCCGGCACGAAGAGCAGCAGCACCAGCACCCCCACGGCGGCCACGCAGAAGCTCACCGTGAAGACGGCGTCGTACCCCTCGGCGGCCTGCCGAAGGATGAGGAACGCCACCAGCGGTCCCAGCAGCGCCCCGGCGGTGTCCATGGCGCGGTGCACGCCGAAGGCCCGCCCGCGCGTCTCGGGCGTGGAGGTCAGCGAGATCAGCGCGTCCCGCGGTGCGGTGCGCAGTCCCTTGCCGGTGCGGTCGACCGCGAGGACGGCACCGATCAGGGGCAGGCTGTGGACGAGAAGCAGCGCGGGCTTGCACAGCGCCGACAGGCCGTAGCCGACGGCCGCGACGGCCTTGTGCCGGCCGCCGCCCCGGTCGGCGAGGTGGCCGCCGGCCAGCCGCACGAGGGCGCTGAAGCCGTTGTAGACGCCGTCGAGCAGGCCGAAGCCGAGCGGGGAGAGCCCGAGTCCGGCGACCAGGTAGAGGGGGAGCACGGCGGTGACCATCTCCGACGAGACGTCGGTGATGAGGCTGACGGTGCCCAGGACGAGGACGGTGGGGGCGACGGCGGTGGCCCGGGGTCCGGGACGCGACGCGTCCCGGACCCCGGTGCCGGCTCCGCCGCGGCTGTCCGCGACGTACACCGGCCTCAGCTCGCCCAGATGCCGGTGATGTCCGAGGCGGAGGCGGCGTTGCCCGCGTGCGTGGTGAGACCCGCCAGGTCCTCCAGCGTGCGGAGCACGTTGTAGTGGTTGTACGTCGTGGCGGACGACGAACCGGCCTTGACCGGCTGGCCGTAGAGCACGGTCGGGATGCGGTTGCCGCTCAGCCGGTTGTCCTCGTCGAAGGTGACCACGAGCAGGCTGTTGTGGGTCTTCGCCCAGGTCGCGTAGGCGCCCAGTTTGTTCTTCAGCCAGGTGTCACCGGTGGAGACCGAGCAGTCGTGCATGTCGCTGCACAGGTTCGGCGTGACGAAGGAGACCTTCGGCAGGGTGGTGAAGTCCGTCGGGAACTGGGCGAAGGTCTTCGCCGTCGACGTCGGGACGTTGCTGAACGCGAACCACGGGTTGTGCTTGCGGGCGTAATCGCCGCTGCTGCAGGTGGTGGAACCCTGGCTGGGCAGCGTCTCGTTGTAGCTGGCCCAGCTCTTGCCGGCGGCGATCAGCTCGGAGGCGAGGTTGGGCTTGGAGCTGAAGCCCGGGGTGTAGCAGCCGTCGTCGGTGACGCCCTGGTTGCCGCCCGAGAAGATCTGCAGGTAGTTGGGCTGGCTCGGGTGCGTGACGCCGTACGACTGCGTCAGGCTGGCGCCGCCGGCCTTGAGCGTGTTGTTGAGGTACGGCGCGCTGGAGCTGCCGATGACCTGGCTGTAGGCGTGGTTCTCGAGCATCACGACGACCACGTGGTCGGGGTTCGGCACGCTGCCGGCCGCGTGGGCGGTCTCGGCGCCGCCGAGTCCGGCCCACAGGCCGAGGGAGGCGGCGGCGACGCCGAGGGTGGAAGCGAGGGCGGTGACGGTACGACGGGGACGGGGCAGGGACCAGCCGGACACGGCGGACCTCCGTGAAGGGGGGGGACGGGGAGTGGCGCCGCGCCAGATTAGGAGGGGGCCGCGGACGTCCGAAGCGCCGCGGAAGTGAAGGTCCGGGGAACGGTGCGTACGTTCTGGATCTTGAGGTCAAGCCCAGGTAAAAGGGCCCGGGGAACGCAACTCGCGTTCCCCGGGCCCTTGCTGTCAGGACGTCACTTGACGTACGTGATGCCGTCCGTGGTGATCGCGGGGCGGCCGGAGGTGCCGACGACGACGATCTTCAGCGTGTGCTTGCCGCTGGTCGTCCAGGACTTGGACCAGATCGTCTGCCGGTAGGCGGTGGTGGAGGACTTCAGGTCCACCGTGGCCGCCTTGACCCCGTCGACGTAGACGTACGCCTGACCGGAGGTCGAGGCGCGGGAGACCACCCAGCCGACCGAGCGGCCGGTGAACGTCCAGGTCAGGCTGGCGTTCTTCGAGGAGGAGGTGAGCGACTTGCCGCCGAGGTAGCTGGTGCTGCTCTTCGCCGACCACTTCCCGGCCTTCGTCGCCGAGGTCTCCTGCAGGATCGCCGCCGTGCGGCTCACCGAGGCGGTGGTGTAGTTCCCGGCCGCGTCGGTGGCCTTCAGGCCGTAGGTGACCGCGCTGTTCGCCTTGCCCGTGGTGCTCCACGACGTGGTGGTCGGGCCGAAGGTGGCCGTGGTCGGGGCGGTCGCCGCGATGCCCTTGAGCGCGCCGTTGTCGGAGGCCTTCCAGGTCACGGAGACCGGCACGGAGGTGCTGGAGACGGCGGCGTTGCGGATCTTCACCTCGGGCGCGGTGGTGAACGCCGGCCTGGTCGTGTCGCCGACCACGGTGTACGAACTCGCGGACGTCGCCGTCTTGTTGTTGTTGTGCACGGCTCGCACGGTCACGGTGTGCTTGCCCGCGGCGACCGTGATCGGCGCGGAGGCGTCGGTGGGCTTCGCGGTGGCCGCGACCTTGCCGTCGACCAGGACCTCGAAGCGCTTCAGGACGGCGGCCGGGGTGCTCTCCTTCCAGGAGACCTTCGCGGTCCCCTTGGTGTAGTACGAGGAGCCGGAGAGGGTGGCGCCGCTGACGCCGTTCAGCGTCGGCGCGGCGACGCCGGAGGCGTACGAGCGGATCGTGGAGACCTTGGCGTACAGGTCGGCGCCGGGGCACTCGGTGGCGAACCCGTCGCGGTGACCCGAGATGGGGTAGAACGCCTTGCCGTTGACGGTCTGGTTCTTGGTGCCGGGGTTGGGGTCGATCTTCTTGAGACCCAGCTTCCAGGTGGCGAGGGCGGTGACCGAGCCCAGCATCTGCGGGGTCATCGGCGTGGCCTTGGTGACGGTCTTGTCGGTCTGGTAGTAGCCGATGACCGCGATGCCCGCCGTGCCGGTGTTGTAGCCCTCGGTCTGGGCGCCCACCACGGGACGGTCCACACCGCCGTAGCGGCCCTCGTAGATCGTGCCGCACTTGTCGACGAGGAAGTTGTAGCCGATGTCCCGCCAGGTCTTGCTGACGTGGTACGCGTAGATCTGCCGGATGATGCTCGGCGAGTCGCTGCAGCTGTAGTCACCGCTGTGGTTCGTGGCGTTGTACGTGGCGGTGTGGTGCACGAAGACCACCTGCACCCCGTTGGGCGCGTAGTCCGGCTCCGTCTGCTCGCGGATGCTCTCGTCGGCCTTCCAGCCCGCGCGCGTGACGATGGGCGGCTGGGGCACGGTCGAGGTGGGCGCGGTCGCGGACGCCGTCGGGGAGCTCGTCGCGGGCGGGCTGCTGCTCGCCGGGGCGCTGCTTGCCGGGGCGGAGCTGTCCGTGGCGCTCGGCTCGGTGGTCGACGGCTCGGTCGTGGCCGGTGCGGTCGTCTCGGACGGCGACGACGTCGCCGTGGGGTCCGCGGTCGGCGTCGCGGAGTCCTCGGCGTCGGCAGCGTCGGCGGCGAATGCGGCCGGTGCCATCGCCACGTCGACGCTGCTCTTCTTGTCGCTCTCGCCGACCAGGGCGAGCTTCAGCCCCTTCGGGATGCCGGCCGCGCCCTTGCCGGACCGCACGCGGGCCTGCACGCCGTCGGACCAGCCCACCCACAGCGGAGGGGTGCCACCGCGCCCCGCGGACTCGGCGCCCGCGTCCGGCGCGTCCTCGTCGTGCGTCTCGATCCCGAACCAGTCGGACCACTGGCCGGTCTTCACCGTCCGGACCCGCAGCTGCACCGTGCCGTCCAGCTCGGCCTTCGGATCGTCCCAGGTCACGCCGAGCGTGCCGAACGCATCCGTGCGCTGCTGCGGCAGCTCCCGCTCACCGCCGGTGCCCTTCAGCGTCAGCGCGTCCACCTTGGTGTGGACCGGCCCCTTCGCGTCGGCCGACGGGGCGGTCCCCTCCGGACCGCTGGCCACGGACGCGGCGGTGATGACACCGGCCCCTCCGAGTACGACCGCCCCCACCGCGAGCCACGCACGCCCGCGCAGACGTATTCGCCGCATGTTCTCTTCCCCGCCCCGTCCCACTCATGGGTAGCCGTGGGTACCGTTGGTTGATTTCTTAAACCTCTGAAACAGCAAGCGCTTTATACCAGAAGGGCCAGACCGCGCTCACACCGCCGGACGATCACCCCGAAACCGGCCATAACGCCAGGTAACAGAGCCGGGGCAGGGCGGATACTCTCTCTAGGGCGGATCAGCCCAGCCGGGAGCACCGGGAAAGGCAGGCGGCGTGCTGGAAGGGCGACGGGACACCAGGTTCGGGCGGCTGCTGAGGCACGGCTTCAGTGACGCCGTGGCCGCCGAGGCACTGCTGGGCGGCGAGCAGCTCGCCCCGGTGCGCAGCGACCCGGTCCTGCTCGACGCGCTGGGCGCCACGGCCGACCCCGACCAGGCGCTCGCCTCCCTCGTACGGCTCCTCGAGGCCCTCGATCCCGGGGAGCGGCGCACCCTCCTCGACACGCTCACCACGGCCAAGCCGCTGCGCGACCGGCTGCTCGGGGTACTGGGCGCCTCCGTGGCCCTGGCCGACCACCTCACCCGGCATCCGCGTGACTGGCACGCCCTGGTCACCTACGAGCACGCCGACCTGCACCCGGGGACCACGGAGTTCGAACGGGGGCTGGCCGGGGCCGACGACCCCGAGTCGCTGCGCGTCGCCTACCGGCGCTGCATGCTGGGCATCGCCGCCCGCGACGTGTGCGGCACCAGCGACCTGGTGCAGACCGCCGCGGAGCTCGCCGACCTCGCCACCGCGACGCTGCGCGCGGCCCTGGCCATGGCCGAGGAGGAGGCGCCGGGCGACGCCGCGCTGTGCCGGCTGGCGGTGATCGGCATGGGCAAGTGCGGCGGCCACGAGCTCAACTACATCTCCGACGTCGACGTCATCTTCGTGGCCGAGGCCCGCCCCGACGCCGAGGAGGCCAAGGCGCTGCAGGCCGCCACGCGACTGGCCTCGCGCATGATGCGGATCTGCTCCGACACCACCGTCGAGGGCAGCATCTGGCAGGTCGACGCCAACCTGCGGCCCGAGGGCCGGCGCGGCCCGCTGGTGCGCACCCTCTCCAGCCACCTGGCCTACTACAAGCGCTGGGCCAAGACGTGGGAGTTCCAGGCGCTGCTCAAGGCCCGCCCGGTGGCCGGCGACCCGGCGCTCGGGCAGGAGTACGTCGAGGCGCTGTCGCCCATGGTGTGGCAGGCCGCCGAACGCGAGCACTTCGTCCAGGACGTGCAGGAGATGCGGCGCCGGGTCGTGGAGAACATCCCCGTCGCGCACCTGGACCGGGAGCTGAAGCTGGGCCCCGGCGGCCTGCGGGACGTGGAGTTCGCGGTGCAGCTGCTCCAGCTCGTGCACGGCCGCACCGACCCGTCGCTGCGCAGCGGCACCACCCTGACCGCGCTGTCCCAGCTCGCCGCCGGCGGCTACGTGGGGCGGGCGGACGCGGCGGCGCTCGACACCTCGTACCGCTTCCTGCGGACGATGGAGCACCGCATCCAGCTCCACAAGCTGCGCCGCACCCACCTGGTGCCCGAGGACGTGGCCGACCTGCGGCGGCTCGGCCGCTCCCTGGGCTTCCGGGCGGACCCGGTGGCGGAGCTGCAGCGGGAGTGGCGGCGGCACGCGCGGGAGGTGCGCCGCCTCCACGAGAAGCTCTTCTACCGGCCGCTGCTCGACGCGGTCGCCCAGCTCGCCCCCGGCGAGGTGGGCCTGACCCCGGACGCGGCCAAGCAGCGTCTGGAGGCGCTCGGCTACGCCGACCCCACCGCGGCCCTGCGCCATCTGGAGGCGCTGGCCTCGGGGGTCAGCCGCAAGGCCGCCATCCAGCGGACCCTGCTGCCGGTGCTGCTCGGCTGGTTCGCCGACTCCGCGGACCCCGACGCGGGTCTGCTCAATTTCCGCAAGGTCAGCGACGCCCTGGGTCGCACCCCCTGGTACCTGCGGCTGCTGCGGGACGAGGGCGCCGCAGCCGTCAACCTCGCGCGCGTGCTGTCCTCCGGGCGGCTCGCCCCCGACCTGCTCATGCGGGCCCCCGAGGCGGTCGCCCTGCTCGCCGACGACGAGGGGCTCCAGCCCCGCACGCGCGGTGCGCTGGACCAGGAGGTGCTGGCCGCGGTCCACCGCGCGGACTCCGCCGAGCAGGCCGTCGCCGCGGTACGCGGGGTCCGCCGCCGCGAGCTGTTCCGCACCGCGGCCGCGGACCTCGTCGGGGTCCACCGCGACGACCCCGACGCCATCGGCACCGCCCTCACCGACCTCAACGCCGCCGCCGTCACCGGGGCCCTGCAGGCCGCGGTCAACGCCGTCGAGGCGGCCGAGGGAGAGCCCCTGCCGACCCGGTTCGCCGTCATCGGGATGGGCCGCTTCGGCGGCCACGAACTGGGCTACGGCTCCGACGCCGACGTCCTGTTCGTCCACGAGCCGTACGAGGGCACCGACGAGCACCGGGCCGCCAAGGCCGCGCTCAAGGTCGCCAACGAGCTGCGCAGGCTGCTGCAGATCCCCACCACCGACCCACCGCTGCTCATCGACGCCGACCTGCGCCCCGAGGGCAAGAGCGGACCGCTGGTGCGCACGCTCGGCTCGTACGCCGCCTACTACCGGCGCTGGTCGCTGGTCTGGGAGAGCCACGCCCTGCTGCGCGCCGAACCGGTCGCGGGCGACGAGGACCTGGGCGCCCGCTTCATCGGCCTCGTCGACCCGCTGCGCTACCCGGCCGACGGGCTGCCGGAGGAGGCGGTCCGCGAGATCCGCCGGCTCAAGGCCCGTATGGAGTCCGAGCGGCTGCCGCGCGGCGCCGACCCGACGACCCACGCCAAGCTGGGGCGGGGCGGGCTCAGCGACGTCGAGTGGACCGTGCAGCTGCTGCAGCTCCAGCACGGCGCGCGGTTCCCCGGCCTGCGGACCACCCGTACCCGGCCGGCGCTGGCCGCGGCCGCGGCGGCGGGACTGGTCCTCGCCGAGGACGCGGAAGTCCTGGACGCCGCCTGGATCCTGGCGAGCCGGATGCGCAACGCCGTCATGCTCGTCCGGGCCCGCGCCGGGGACACCTTCCCCGGCGACGGCAAGGAACTCGCCGCGGTGGGGCGGTACCTCGGCTACGAGCCGGGCCACGTGGGCGACATGGTCGAGGAGTACCGCCGGGCCACGCGCCGGGCCCGCGCGGTGGTCGAGCGCCTCTTCTACGCCACGTAGTCCGCGTCCGCCGCCCGGCTACGCCGTGGCGACCCGCACCTGGCGCGGCAACCGGTAGGCGAGGCCGCCGTAGACCGCCCAGGAGGCGGCGAAGCCGACGCCGAGGCAGAGGGTGCCGCCGGCGGCGTCGAGCCAGAAGTGGTTGGCGGTGGAGACGATGACGAGCAGCGTGACGACCGGGTAGAGCACGCCCAGCACCCGCACCCAGGTCCGCCGCGCGAGCATGGCGACGGTGATGCCGCACCACAGCGACCAGCCGATGTGCATCGACGGCATGGCCGCGTACTGGTTGGAGACGTGCGCCAGGTCGCCCGACGCCATCGACCCCCAGGTGTGGTGGATCTTCACGGTGTCGATGAAGCCGCCGCCCTCCATCAGCCGGGGCGGCGCCAGGGGGAAGAAGTAGTAGCCGAGCAGCGCGATGCCGGTCGTCACGAAGAGGACCAGCCGGGTCGGCGCGTAGCGCCCGGGGTGCCGGCGGAACAGCCAGACGAGCACCGCGAGGGTGACGATGAAGTGGAGCGTCGCGTAGTAATAGTTCATCGCGACGATGAGCCACGTTACCGAGTTCACGGCATGATTGACCGCGTGCTCGAAGGCGAGCCCGAGGGACCGTTCCAGGCCCCAGACGTGGCCCGCGTTCCGCATGGCGTCGTCCTGCTGCTCGGGCACGGCGTTGCGCACCAGCGAGTAGATCCAGTAGCTGACGGCGATCAGCAGGATCTCGAACCACAGCCGGGGCCGGCGTGGCGCCAGCAGTCTGTTGCCCGTCGTCGCTCCATCGGCGTCACGGGAATCGATGGAGCGCGGTGGTACGGCGTCACTGCGGTGGGCCATGGTCTTCGCGGTCGATTCCCCCATGGGGCGATAGTCTGCCATGCGGTCCGGTGCCGTCCGATCAACCCCCGGTGGGATTGCGTGCATCCCGCGTACGCCTCCCGGTCGACTGCTGTACGGGTACGGCTGCCCCGGCCTTGGGACCTGATGCCGTCGAACCGCGGACGACCAGTTCGGGCAGGAAGACGAACTCGCTGTGCGGTGCCGGGGTACCGCCGACCTCCTCCAGCAGCGCGCGCACCGCGGCCTGGCCCATGGCCGTGACCGGCTGCCGGATGGTGGTGAGCGGCGGATCGGTGAAGGCGATGAGCGGGGAGTCGTCGAAGCCGACGACGGAGACGTCCCCGGGGACGGACAGCCCCTGCTGCCGGGCGGCGCGGACGGCGCCGAGCGCCATCATGTCGGAGGCGCACACCACGGCCGTGCAGCCGGCCTCGATCAGGCCGGAGGCGGCAGCTTGACCACCCTCGAGGGTGAACAGCGAGTGCTGGATGCGCCCGGCCGCCTCGTCGGCGGCTATGCCGAGCACCTCCTCCATGCTGCGCAGGAAGCCCTCTATCTTGCGCTGCACGGGGACGAACCGCTTGGGACCGACCGCGAGGCCGATCCGCTCGTGGCCGAGCGCCGCCAGATGGGTGACGGCCAGACGCATGGCACCGCGATCGTCGGGCGAGACGAACGGCGCCTTGATCTTGCCGGAGAAGCCGTTGATCAGGACGAACGGCACGCCCTGGCCGTGCAGCCGGTCGTAGCGCTCCACGTCGGCGGTGGAGTCGGCGTGCAGTCCGGAGACGAAGATGATCCCGGCGACACCGCGCTCGACGAGCATCTCGACGAGTTCGTCCTCGGTCGAGCCGCCCGGGGTCTGGGTGGCCAGCACCGGGGTGTACCCCTGCCGGGTCAGGGCCTGCCCGATGACCTGCGCGAAGGCCGGGAAGATCGGGTTCTCCAGCTCCGGGGTGATGAGCCCGACGAGGCCCGCGCTGCGCTGCCGCAGCCGCACCGGCCGTTCGTACCCCAGCAGGTCGAGGGCGGCCAGCACGGATTGACGGGTGGCGGCGGAGACCCCGGGCTTGCCGTTGAGGACACGGCTGACGGTCGCTTCGCTCACCCCCGCCTGGGCTGCGATGTCGGCAAGCCTTGCGGTCACAGGATTGGACTGTACCGGTCGCATCTCAGATCGCCCACCAGATGCACGAATCAGCCGGAAGACGGACGGATCCGCCGGTGAACGCCACGGGCTCGGAGGAGAGCACCGGCCGCCCCGGCACGGGGAGTTGGACCGGGGCCGGATTGGCGTTGACGGTGCACACCAGGCCGGGACGGGAGAAGGCCAGCACCCCCTCGGGAGCGTCCAGCCAGCGCATCGGCCCGTCGCCGAGGCCGGGCAGTTCACGGCGCAGCCGCAGGGCCGAGCGGTACAGCTCCAGGGTGGAGTCGGGGTCGCCGGTCTGCGCCTGGACGCTCAGTCCACCCCAGCCCGCGGGCTGCGGCAGCCAGCTGCCGGCCGGGCCGAAGCCGTGGCTGTGGCCGTCGGCGGTCCACGGGATGGGCACCCGGCAGCCGTCGCGCAGCCCGTCCTGGCCGTTGTCCCGGAAGAAGGAGGGGTCCTGGCGGACCTCGTCCGGCAGGTCGGTGACCTCGGGCAGACCCAGTTCCTCGCCCTGGTAGACGTAGACGGAACCGGGCAGCGCGAGCATCAGCAGGGCCGCGGCGCGGGCCCGGCGCAGCCCGGCCGCACCGCCCCCGTAGCGGGTGACGTGCCGGACCACGTCGTGGTTGGAGAGCACCCAGGTGGTGGGGGCGCCCACGGAGACGGTGGCGGCGAGGGACTCCTCGATCACCGCCCGCATCGCCCCGGCCTCCCAGGGGCACTGCAGGAAGTGGAAGTTGAAGGCCTGGTGCAGCTCGTCGGGGCGGACGTACAGCGCCATGCGCCCGGCGTCGGGCGCCCAGGCCTCGGCGACGCCGATGCGCTCGGACGGCAGTTCCCGCGGCCCGGGGCCGGGGGAGTAGGAGTCGAGCAGCCGGCGCCAGGCGCGGTGGATCTCGTGCACCCCGTCCTGGTCGAAGAAGGGGAGCACCTGGGAGCCGATCATCTTGACCTGCTCCTTGTGACCGATGTCGGGCAGGCCGGGCGCCTTGACCATGCCGTGGGCGACGTCGATGCGGAAGCCGTCCACGCCCAGGTCCAGCCAGAAGCGGAGGATGGCGTCGAACTCCTCGCGGACCTCGGGGTGCTCCCAGTTGAGGTCGGGCTGCTCGGGCGCGAAGAGGTGGAGGTACCAGTCGCCGTCCGCGACCCGGGTCCACGCGGGGCCGCCGAAGACCGACTCCCAGTCGTTGGGCGGCAGTTCGCCGTGCTCGCCCTTGCCGGGGCGGAAGTGGTAGCGCTCACGGGCCGGCCCCCCGCGCCGGTCCGTGAGCGCCGCCCGGAACCACGCGTGCCGGTCGGAGGTGTGGTTCGGGACGATGTCGACGATCACCCGAAGGCCCAGCTCGTGGGCGGTGCGGATGAGCGCGTCGGCGTCCGCGAGGGAGCCGAAGAGGGGGTCGACGCTGCGGTAGTCGGCGACGTCGTAGCCGCCGTCCGCCTGGGGCGAGGCGTAGAAGGGGGTCAGCCAGACCGCGTCGGCGCCCAGTTCCGCCAGGTACGGCAGCCGGGCCCGGATGCCGGGCAGGTCGCCCACGCCGTCACCGTCGCCGTCGGCGAAGGAGCGTACGTACACCTGGTAGATGACGGCGCTGCGCCACCAGCCGGGTGTGCCCCCCTCGGGGGCGGCCGGGGTCTCGTCGGTCGCGTCGTGGATGACGGGGGCGAGCTCTTGGGTCATGTCGGTCCCTCGGGAGTCGGCGCCGTTCCCTGCCGATGATTCCGATCCACCGCGTGATCGGCAATGCCTTTCAAGAATTTGCGGAAGATCGCGTAACGGCTTCCAGGAGCGCGAGCGTCCCACGTCACGTCTCCCGTCTGCAACTGTGAGGACACGCAGATGTAACGATCGGAAGATCTTGCAAGTCTTTGCAGCAAGGTCTTTCGTCGGGCTTTCATCCCTGTTACGTTCCTCGACAGCCCGGCGGCCGCAAAGGCGCAGTCGGCAGGGGGGACGCGGCGACGCGCCCCGCACCATCACGGGCTTTCATCCTGGAGGAGATCACATGCGGCGTGGCATAGCGGCCACCGCGCTGGTTGCGGCGCTCGGGCTTGCGGCGACGGCTTGCGGCGGCGACGACGGCGGCAGTGACAAGGCCGGCGGTCCCGTCACCATCACCTGGTGGGACACCTCGAACGCGACGAACGAGGCGCCGACCTACAAGGCCCTGATCGCGGACTTCGAGAAGGCGAACCCGAAGATCAAGGTCACGTACGTCAACGTGCCGTTCGACCAGGCCCAGAACAAGTTCCAGACGGCCGCCGGCAGCAAGGGCGCCCCGGACGTCGTCCGCGCCGAGGTCGGCTGGACCGCCTCCTGGGCGAAGTCCCAGTTCCTCGCGCCGCTGGACGGCACCCCGGCGCTGGCCGACCAGGGTGACATCAACCCGTCCCTGCTCAAGCAGGCGCAGTACGAGGGCAAGACCTACGGTGCCCCGATCGTCACCGACACCCTCGCGCTCATGTGGAACAAGGAGCTGCTGAAGAAGGCCGGCTTCGACAAGGCCCCCGCCACCTGGGACGAGCTGAAGGCGGTCGCCAAGGCCGTCAAGGCCAAGGACAAGGTCGACGGCTTCTGGCTCCGCGCCGACTCCTACTACGAGCTGCCCTTCCTCTTCGGCGAGGGCACCGACATGGTCGACGCCGCGGCGAAGAAGATCACGATCAACTCGCCCGAGGCCGTCAAGGCCGTCGACACGAGCAAGTCCGTGCTCGCCGCCCCGGGTGTCCACAAGCTCGACGTGACCGCCGACAGCTACGCCCACATGCAGGACGCGTTCGTCAACGGCAAGGTCGCCATGATCGTCCAGGGTCCCTGGGAGCTGACCAACATCTACAAGGGTGCGGCCTTCACCGACAAGGCCAACCTGGGCATCTCCTCCGTCCCGGCCGGCTCCACCGGCAAGGCCGGAGCCCCCACCGGCGGCCACAACCTGGCCGTCTACGCCGGCTCGGACAAGGCCCACCAGGAAGCCGCCCAGAAGTTCGTCGGCTGGATGACCTCGGGTGAGACCCAGGCCAAGATCGCGCTGAAGAACGGCACCCTGCCGACCCGCACCTCCGCCTACACCGCCGAGGTCAAGGCCGCTCCCGGCGTCGCCGAGTTCCAGGACATCCTGGCCAACGTCGCCCGCCCGCGTCCGGAGCTGCCGGAGTACAGCTCCCTGTTCGCCGACTTCAACACCGGTCTGACGAACGTCCTGCAGGGCAAGGCCGGCACCCAGCAGGGGCTGGACGCGACCGCCGACGCCTACAAGAAGCTCGTCAAGGACTTCCAGTAAGGCAGCCATGAGCCGTCCGGTCCGCCTCCCCCGAGCGGGGGGCGGGCCGGGCGGCCCGCCCGCGTCCGCACGCATGCCCCCCGGCCGTGCGGGGCGGCCGTACCACCCTTAGCGAACCTCTCGAAAAGGTGCCGAAGATGACCGTCGCCGTCCAGGGCGGGACCCGGAAGACCAAGCGTGGCGAGGCGCCGCGCCCCGGTCCGCTCAGCCGCATCCGGCAGTCCTACAACCGCAACTGGTATGCCTGGGCCATGGTGGCGCCGGTGGTCGCCGTCATCGGCCTGCTGGTGCTCTACCCCCTGGTCCGCGGCATCTACCTGTCGCTGACCGACGCCAACAGCCAGAACGTCGGCCGGACGATCGGCGTCAACCACATCCCGGACTCCTTCTCCTGGGTGGGCCTGAAGAACTACACGGAGATCCTCTCCGGGGCGGACCACCAGTTCTGGCCGCACTTCACCTGGACCATCGTCTGGACGGCCGTCTGCGTCACCCTGCACTACGGCCTCGGCCTCGGCCTCGCCATGCTGCTGAACCGCAAGATCCGCGGCCGCACCTTCTACCGGCTGGTCCTGATCCTGCCCTGGGCCGTGCCCACCTTCGTCACCGTCTTCTCGTGGCGGCTGATCCTCGCCGACGACGGCGGCATCCTGAACACGGTCCTGCACTCGCTGCACCTGCCGACGCCCGCCTGGCTGAGCGACCCCTTCTGGCAGATGACCGCGGCGATCATGGTCAACACCTGGGTCGGCGTCCCCTTCATGATGGTCTCGCTCCTCGGCGGTCTGCAGTCGATCCCCTCCGAGCTGTACGAAGCCGCCGAGATGGACGGCGCCACCCCCTGGCAGCGGTTCCGCTTCGTGACGCTCCCGGGCCTGCGCTCGGTGAGCAGCACGGTGATCCTGCTCGGCATCATCTGGACCTTCAACCAGTTCGTCGTCATCTTCCTGCTGTTCGGCGCGAGCGCGGGACAGGACGCCCAGATCCTGGTGACCTGGGCCTACCGGCTCGGCTTCGGACAGGACCCGCGTGACTACGCCGGTTCCGCCGCCTACGGCGTGATCATCCTGTCCATGCTCATCGTCTTCGCCTCCGTGTACCGGCGCTGGCCCGCCCGCTCCGAGAACGCGGCCGCCTGACGGCCGCCCCCGGCCAGGACATCGTCATGACGCAAGAGAGGGCAGCCACCCCCATGAGCACCACCGCAGACCTCCCCGCCACGGGGGCCGACCAGGGCGCGACCGCCGCCCCCGCCCGCGCGGCCGTGCGCCGGCGCACCGGCCGCGGCGAGCGCAGCCGGGGCGCGTCCGTGCTGATCCACGGCGTGCTGATCACCGCGAGCCTCATCGCGGCCTTCCCCGTGCTGTGGATCGCCTGGGTCTCCTTCGGCCCCGACAAGACCGACTTCCTGCACCCGGCCGACATCGCCGGCAAGTTCAGCTTCGAGAACTACACCAAGGTCCTCGGCGACACGAACTTCCTGCAGTGGTTCCTGAACTCCATGATCGTCGCCCTCGGCACCTGCGTGCTGGGCGTGTTCATCGCCGCCAGCTCCGGCTACGCGGTCTCCCGGATGCGCTTCCCCGGCCACCGGCAGCTGATGTGGATCTTCCTGGTGACCCAGATGTTCCCGGTCGCCATCCTCATGGTGCCGCTGTACAACATCCTGGCCGACCTGGGTCTGCTGGACACGTACTGGGCGCTGATCCTGGTCTACTGCACCACCGCCGTGCCGTACTGCGCGTGGCTGCTCAAGGGCTACTTCGACACCATCCCGCAGGAGATCGACGAAGCCGGACGGGTCGACGGCCTCACCCCGTTCGGCACCTTCTACCGGCTGGTCCTGCCGCTGGCCCGTCCGGGCCTGGCGGTGGCGGCCTTCTACACCTTCCTCACGGCGTGGGGAGAGGTCGCCTACGCCTCGGTCTTCATGCTCGGCGACGACAAGTACACCCTCGCCGTCGGACTGACCACCTTCATCAGCGAGCACGACAACCAGTGGGACCTGATGGCCGCCACGTCCGTGCTCATCGCCGTCCCCGCGTCGGCCTTCTTCTACGTCGTCCAGCGGCACCTGGTCACCGGCCTCACCGCCGGCGCGGCCAAGTCCTGACCGTCGTCCGACCCGGGGCACCCGGCCCACCGGCCGGGTGCCCCGGCCTCGCCCCCTCGCCGCACGAGCAACCACTTTTCCAAGGGATCACCATGACCCAGTACCTGGCGGACTCCACCCGTCACCCCCACTCCTGCGACCAGCCCGTGGCCACCACGGACTGGTGGAGAGACGCGGTCATCTACCAGGTCTACCCCCGCAGCTTCGCCGACGGGAACGGCGACGGCATGGGCGACATCCCCGGCGTCCGCGAGCGGCTCCCGTACCTGCGCGACCTCGGCGTCGACGCCGTCTGGCTGAGCCCCTTCTACGCCTCGCCGCAGGCCGACGCCGGTTACGACGTCGCCGACTACCGGGCCATCGACCCGATGTTCGGCACCCTCCACGACGCCGACGGCCTGATCCGCGACGCCCACCGGCTGGGTCTGCGGATCATCGTCGACCTGGTACCGAACCACTCCTCCGACCAGCACGAGTGGTTCAAGCAGGCACTGCGCGAGGGCCCCGGCTCCCCGCTGCGGGCGCGCTACCACTTCCGCCCCGGCAAGGGCGAGAACGGCGAACTGCCCCCCAACGACTGGGAGTCCATCTTCGGCGGGCCGGCCTGGACCCGTGCCGCCGACGGCGAGTGGTTCCTGCACCTGTTCGCGCCCGAGCAGCCCGACTTCAACTGGGAGCACCCGGCCGTCCAGGACGAGTTCCGCTCGATCCTGCGCTTCTGGCTCGACATGGGCGTCGACGGCTTCCGCATCGACGTCGCGCACGGCCTGGTCAAGGCCGACGGCCTGCCCGACATCGGCGCCCACGAGCAGCTCAAGCTCCTTGGCAACGATGTCCTGCCCTTCTTCGACCAGGACGGCGTCCACGAGGTCTACCGCTCGTGGCGGCGCATCCTCGACGAGTACGACGGCGAGCGCATCGCCGTCGCCGAGGCCTGGACCCCCACCGTCGAGCGCACCGCCAACTACGTCCGCGCCGACGAACTGCACCAGGCCTTCAACTTCCAGTACCTCGGCACGAAGTGGGACGCCGTCGAGCTGCGCGAGGTCATCGACCGCTCGCTCGACGCCATGCGCCCGGTCGCCGCGCCCACCACCTGGGTCCTGTCCAACCACGACGTGGTCCGCCACGCCACCCGGCTGTCCCCCGACGGGAAGGGCTACGACCTGCGCCGCGCCCGCGCCGCCTCCCTGCTGATGCTGGCCCTGCCCGGCTCCGCGTACGTCTACCAGGGCGAGGAACTGGGCCTGCCCGAGGTCACCGACCTGCCCGACGAGGCCCGTCAGGACCCGGCGTTCTTCCGCGCCGCCGGCCAGGACGGCTTCCGCGACGGCTGCCGCGTGCCGATCCCGTGGACCGCGGAGGGCAGCTCGTACGGCTTCGGCAGCGGCGGCAGCTGGCTGCCGCAGCCCGGGGAGTGGGCGGGCCTCAGCGTCGCCGCGCAGACCGGCGACCCGGACTCCACCCTGGAGCTGTACCGCTCCGCCCTGCGGCTGCGCCGCGAGCGGGACGGCCTCGGCGCGGGCGAGTCGGTCCAGTGGCAGGACGCCCCGCAGGGCGTGCTGTCCTTCCGCCGGCCCGGCTTCGCGTGCACCGTCAACACCACCGGCGCTGCGGTGACGCTGCCCGCGCCGGGCGAGGTGCTGCTGGCCAGTTCCCCCGTGGAGGTCACGGCGGACGGGGTCGTCCTCCCGGCCGACACGACCGTCTGGTGGGCCGTTTGACGTGCGGCGCGGTCGCATAGGGTCGGGGACTGTGAACACCACCGCTCGCCTTGCCGACATCGCGGCCCAGGCGGGGGTCAGCGAGGCCACCGCCAGCCGCGTGCTGAACGGGAAGGCGGGGGTCGCCCCCGCCACCCGGCAGAAGGTGCTGGCCGCACTGGACGTGCTCGGCTACGAGCGTCCGGTGCGGCTGCGCCAGCGCAGCGCCGGCCAGATCGGGCTGATCACCCCCGAGCTCAACAACCCGATCTTCCCCGCCTTCGCCCAGGTCATCGAGCAGAACCTGACCGGCTACGGCTACACCGCGGTGCTGTGCACCCAGCACCCCGGCGGCTCCACCGAGGACGAACTGGTGGAGGCGCTCGTGGAGCGCGGGGTGCGCGGCATCGTCTTCCTGTCCGGGCTGCACGCGGACGTCACCGCCGACCCCGAGCGCTACGCCCGCCTGCTCGGCCAGGGCGTGCCCTACGTGCTGGTCAACGGCTTCAACCCGGCGATCGCCGGGCCGTACATCTCGCCGGACGAGCGCGCTTCGGCGCGCATCGCCGTCCAGCACCTGGTGGAGCTCGGCCACCAGCGGATCGGCCTGGCCGTCGGGCCCAACCGCTTCGTGCCGGTGCACCGCAAGGTCGAGGGCTTCGTGGAGTCGCTGGGCAGCCTGCTCGGGCTCGGCGAGGAGGCGGCCGCGGAGTACGTCCAGCACACCCTCTTCTCCGTGGAGGGCGGCCACGCGGCCGCCGGGGCGCTGCTGGACAAGGGCTGCACGGGCATCGTCTGCGGCAGCGACCTGATGGCGCTCGGTGCGGTGCGCGCGGTGCGGGAGCGGGGGCTGACCGTCCCCGGGGACGTGTCGGTCGTCGGCTACGACGACTCGCCGCTGATCGCCTTCACCGACCCGCCGCTGACCACGGTCCGCCAGCCGGTCGAGGCGATGGGCGCGGCCGCGGTGAACGCGCTGCTGGAGGAGATCGGCGGCAACCCGGTGCAGCGTGCGGAGTTCGTCTTCCAGACGGAGCTGGTCGTCCGCGGCTCCACGGGCCAGGTGCCCGGCGGCGGCAGGCGTTCCTGATCGTCCCTCGTGGTCTCTGATCGTCCCCGGCCGTTCCTGATGCGCGGCGGGTGTTGAGGCGGGCCCTGGACCTGCCCCGGGCGGGGCGCAGCGGGGTGGCTTCGTCGGTCCTGGGCCCGCCTCCGTCTCGGTGGCGACCGGTCCAGCCGGCCGGGCGCGTGGGACCCGCCGTCAGGGGCGGACCCCCGGCCGGCCGAACCGGGCTGAAGAGGAACGTAACAGCCGCTCCGGCCAGGACGGAAGGCCCCTGCAGAAACTTTCTGCAAGATTCTGCAGGGACCTTTCGGAAGGGCGGGACCGCAGGTGGGAGGGGGTCAGGGTGCGATGCCCACGCCGTCCAGACGGCTCCACATGCGCTCCTGGGCGGCGGACAGCGCCGGCCAGTGCCGCGCCCCCGGGCGGGGGTACACGCGGGAGGCGTAGGGGCGCGGGACGTACCCCGGTTCGAAGAAGCACCCCGTGCCGTAGGTGGCGTCGAATGCCGGGCAGGAGGCCGCCACCGAGGCCGGCGTGGGCTTGCGGCCGGTCCGTGCCCAGGTCGCCAGTGACCGCATCGCGGCGGCGTACTCCGCGTCGCTCAGCTCGCTGTGCTCGCTCTCCCGCGTGAAGTTCTGCACCAGCAGCCGCCCGCGGTGGGCGCCCTCCAGGGAGGCCCGGTAGGCCGCCTCGTGCTCGACGAAGGCGGTCGGGTCGTCGATGGCGTGGACGGTGAGCACGGGGATCGACACGGCGCCGGTGACGTCGCTGTCGTAGGACAGGTCCCGGCGGGCCGTGGGGTCGGCGGTGAAGCGCTCCACGCCCGCGTTGAGCGCCGCGTCGTCGTGCGAGCCGGTGTAGCGGACGGTGCTGTTGCCGAACGGGTTCCGGCCGCCGAGCCGGTCGTGCACGATGTCGCGGAAGGTGAAGGTCGCGAACCGCAGGTGCGATTCCAGCGTCCGCTCCGGGATCCCGGTCACCGCCAGGATGTCGTCGAGGTTGCGCTGCTGCAGGGCGGTGCGCTCCTGCGGGGGCGAGGCGTAGCCGGTGCACTCCTGCAGGCGGGAGCGCAGTCCGGTGGTGGTCATCGTCGAGTCGGCGCGCAGCCCCATCCACAGCGGGTACGGGGGCTCGGTGGGCCTGGGGTGGTTGCGGCAGTAGTACTGGTAGACCACCCGCAGGTCCACCCGGTAGTCGTAGCCGCGTGAACCGCCGCCCAGGACGCCGCTGGTCAGCAGGGCGCCGTCGTAGGGCGCATGCCGGCCGGTGCCGTAGACCTCGGCGACCTTGGCCGCCACGTCGCCGCCCCAGGACTGGCCGTGGACGAAGGTCCGGCGCGGCGTGCCGAAGCGGTCCACGAACAGCCGCCGCACGTTCTCGGTGTCCTCCGCCGCCATCCGCGTGCCGTAGCCGCCGCGGCGGTAGGAGGAACCCGCCCAGGCGTAGCCCTCCTTCACCATGACCGACCAGCGCGCCAGGTCCCCGGTGCTGCGTTCGGGGTCGGAGGTGTCGCCGAGGTCGGGGCCGCCGTGGGCGTGGACGACCAGCGAGCCGTTCCAGTCGTGCGGGACCGCCATGGCGTAGAAGGCGCCGTTCGCGTCCTGCCCCCGGTAGCAGGTGGCCTCCGCCGCCAGCTCCGCCGGGCAGTCGGCGGGGGCGGGCCCGTCGGCCGCGGACGCCGGTACGGGCCCGGCCAGGGCGGTGGCGAGGAGGGCGGCGACGCCCGCGATCGTCACGGAGATGCGGTGTCGTGCGGATCCGGACCGGGGGCGGTGGGGGGAGTGCCCGGTGACCATCGTCTCGTCCTTCCGTCGTCGTCCGGCGCTTCGTTGCGCGGGCCCCGATGCTTGGGGACGGAGGCGGTGGGGGTCCAGAGCCGTGGCCTTTGCGTTCATAGTGTTCGGCGACCGGCCACGGCGGACCGGGATGTGACGAGGCGTCATCTGCACTCCGTCGCCGCGGAGGGTGCCACGTTGGAAATCCTTGCGACATCTTGCTGTAAGCCGCGCGTAAGAGGTACGGTCCCGCTCACGGTCCGGCACTGCCGCCGGGCCACGG
>NZ_JARAVK010000175.1:0-19571 GCF_033792765.1 Streptomyces sp. PA03-6a
GGGCGGCGGCCTCCTCGACGGGAGCGGCAGGAGCGGGGGCCTGCGCCGGAACCGCGGGGGCCGCGGCGGGAGCCGCAGGAGGCACGACGGCGGCTGCGGCGGCAGCGGCGGCCTTGGCTTCCTCGACGGCCTTGGCCTCGGCGGCCTCCGCCGCCTCGATCTCCGCGGTGTGCTTGGCCACGAACGCCTCGCCCAGGACCTCGTGGGCCTCCTTGAGGTGGTCGAGCTCCACCTCGCCGTTCTCGGCGACATGGCCCTCCAGGGCCTCGAACATGCGCTCCACCGGCTCGTGCGAGCCGCCGAGGCGCTGCTCGGCGTAGACCGCGACACCCAGCTTCAGGAAGAGCTCGGCCGTGCGGCGGTTGACGGTGAAGTCGTGGATGGCGTCACCGCCCGCGTCAAAGCCCTTCTCGATGACTTCGAATGCCTTCTTGATGAGACTCACGCTGGTGCTCCCCTGCACGTGCCTGTCGGGCGACTGCCTGACTGCGACCTGATCTGACCTGAACTGAACTGCCCTGTACCGCAACTGACCGAACGAGCCGGTCCGCGCCGAACCCTATGGCAGTTCCCCGGGGGATGCGCAGCCGCCCCGCCCCCAATCCGTCCACGGCGGGCGGGGTCTGACGGGGCGCCGGGCGTATCACCCACCGCGCCGCCGCGTACCGCTCCGGCGTGATCGCGCGGGTCGGGCATGACGTGCCGGGCGCCGCCTGGCCGAGTGGACCGTGCGCCGGCAGTGGCTCGTTCCTGACGCGCGCGCCGGCGGAACCGTTTCACCCGCGTGCTGTGTCCTCCTTCGCAGCGGGTGGTTCGACGCCGCGGAGCCACATGTGAAGGGGGATGGCCATGGGGCAGGTACGCGAGGGGGCACGGTTAGGGGCGTGGGCCGTCGGCGCAGTCATCGCGCTGGCGGTGTTGTACGTGATCGGGGTGTTCGCCTTCGGCGGCGCGGGGTGGATCACCGCCCCGTTCCGCGGTGAGGCGGACGAGCGCGAGAACACCGTCGCTTCGGGCGAGTTCCGTCAGACCACCTACGAGGAGTTCTTCGATCTGTGCGCGGCCGTGCAGAACGCCGAAGGGACGATCCAGGCGCTCCAGGAGGAGCGGAAAGCCGCTTCGGAGATCCGCACGACGCAGATCGACCAGTCGATCACCGCGCTGAAGGCCACGCGGATCGAGTCGGTCAACGCCTACAACTCGAAGGCCGCCCAGGAGCACCGAGCGCCCTTCCGTGACAAGGATCTGCCGTACCGGCTGGACGCCACCACCGAGCGCACGACGTGCACCAACTGATCCCCACCTCATTCCGGGAAGAGGGCAGCACCGCATGAAGAAGTTCGCACGCATGGCCCTGGCCACCCTCGTCGCGCTCGTCGTGGGCCTCGTCCTGACGTCCTGCACCGAGTCCAGCCAGGACAAGGAGAACAAGGCCAAGCAGGACAACTACGACCGCCTCGTGGCCCAGCAGCCGGCGGGCCGCATGGAGTACTCGCCGACCCGCGAAGCGATCAACCAGTGGGTCAAGACGTGGGGGCAGCGGGGCAAGCTCTCCTACGTCTACATCCAGAACGCCAATGGCGAGTACGGGTACTTCATCATGAAGGGCCTGCCGGTGCCGCGCTGCAAGATGCTCACTCCGACGGAGCGGGTGGAGTCCACCTCCAACGGCGTCGCGGTCCTCGCGCAGCCCGGCATGGACGGCACGTACACCTCCGGTTCGACCTGCAACGCCTACTACGGCTTCGACGCGACGACGAACGCGTACATGGAGTTCACGGTCGGCACGAACCAGTCGTTCTTCCTGTTCGACAAGCCCATGACGATGCCGGAGTACGCCAGCGCCAAGCAGTTGGGGCCGTCCTCGGTGAAGGACGTCGAGAAGCAGTCGTGAGCGGCCGGGCGCCGGTTCGAAGAGTTCCGGCTCCCGTGTTCCGGCGAGAAGCGTCGAGAGCGCCGGTGATCTGCCGGGTCGGTCTGCGGGCGGCGCGGTCGGAGACCAGGCCGGCGATGGCGGCGTGGGTCTCGGGGTGGGGTACTCGTGCCGTCCGGTGTCCCGCTGCAGCGGGCGCCGCTGCTCGCGCCGGGCAGGCCGCCCGCCGCGCTACCGCGCATCGAGTCGTTAGGCTCGGAGACATGACTATTCTGCGGATGGACAACGTCGCCATCGTCGTCGACGATCTGGACGCGGCCGTCGCCTTCTTCACCGAGCTCGGCATGGAGCTGGAAGGCAAGGCCCAGATCGAAGGCCTTTATGCGGACCGCACCGTCGGACTCGACGGCGTCCGGAGCGACATCGCGATGATGCGGACCCCGGACGGCCACAGCAAGCTGGAGCTGACCAAATTCCACACCCCCGCGGTATCCGACGCCGAGCCGCGGAACCCTCCGCCCAACACGCTGGGCCTGCATCGCGTCATGTTCGCCGTCGACGACATCGACGACACCATCGCCCGCCTGCGCACCCACGGCGCCGAACTCCTCGGCGAGGTGGCGCAGTACGAGAACATCTACCGGCTCTGCAACCTCCGCGGCCCCGCAGGCATCATCGTCGCCCTGGCCGAACAGATCGGCTGACGCGGGCCTGCCGCGCGCCGAGCATGTCGACGGTCAGGACCACTTTGACGCATCCGCGGGCGCGCACGGCCGTCCAGCCACTGGTGCGGAGTGAGTCCGGGCAATGTGAGCCCGTCGAGGTGTTGTGGCACCATCCCCGTTGTGGATGGCCGTACGCATGACGTGGAGTGGGCCGGCCTCTTCCATGCCTCGGGCCCCGCCGGCGACACGCCGCGGCATCTGGCTGCTCTCCTCGGCGACCGTGCGGAGGCTTTCGTCGACGGGTACTCGCACCTGTGGTCGGCGACGCTTCGTCGCGAAGGCAAGGCCTGGCCCGCGACGGCGCCCACCGCGCGGCTTGTCGCCGGGCTCCTGGACGATCCGCTGCTGGGGCCGGACGATCCCTCGTTGCCCGATGCCATGCTCGCCTATCTGTACGAGGTCGGCGTCGCCGCCGACCTCGGAGACCGGGCTGCGGAGATCCGTGCTCGGGTCGAGGACCGGGCACCGGAGCTGCGGGCCTGGACCGCCGAGTACGTGTCGACCGACGCGGATGGCAGGGCCCGGATGTGGCGGGACCGCACGGGACTGGGTGAACTCGTCCTCGATCAGGCGGCGCTCGCCTGCTTCGACCTGGTTCCCGTGCTCCTGCGGCGAACACTGCCGCACCTCGCGTCGGAACGCGCCAGGCGCAGGACATGCGCCGCCGCAGCTGTCGGGTCACTGGCGCGGCATCCCGCAGCCTCCGCACAACGTCCGGAGCTGCTGGCACAGTTGACGGCGATGGCCCGGGCCGCCGATACCTCGCACGACCTGGCGACGATCGTGATCGCCATTGGCCACCTCGACGGCGACACGCGCCCCTGGCTGGCTGCCCCGCATGCAGGCGTTCGGGCCTGCGCGGCCCTGGCGCCCGACCTTGCCGGCGACGACGCGGCGGACCAGGTGCTGATGGAACTGGCGCGGTCGCCGCAAGCCTTCGGCAGGTCCTTTGGCGACCTGGCTCCACCCGTCCAGCTCCAGTCCACGTCGTACCAGGACCTGCTCACAAGGGGACGAGCGAGCTGATTCCCGGTGTCCGGGCTGGCGCAGGAGCCAACAGGCTTCAGGCACGCCGCAGCCGCTCCCGAAGGCGGCTCTCCACTCCCTCAAGCGCGTAGATCGCACAGTCACACGGGAGCACTGGCAGGCGGCTGACTGGCGTCACGCGATCGAACCGCACGCCCACCCGGTCGATCAGGCCAGGGGCGGGAGAGACAGCCGCATACGGAGGCCGTGATCCAGCGGCTCGGCGGTGATGGTGCCGCCGTGGGTCTCGGCGACCTGTTTGACGATGGCGAGCCCGAGTCCGGACCCGGGGAGGGACCGGGCGGTTGGCGAGCGGTAGAACCGGTCGAACACGAAAGGCAGGTCGTCGGCAGGGATGCCCGGTCCCTGGTCGGTGACCGTGACCGTGCCGTCGAGGGACACCTCGATCAGCACTTCGCCGCCGTCCGGGCTCCACTTGACGGCGTTGTCGACGAGGTTGCCGACGGCGCGTTCCAACGCTTCGGGGTCGGCATGCACCAGGCACTCGGTCAGCTCGGTGCGCAGCGGCACCCGGGGGCTGCGCCGGGCCGTACGGGCCACGACCCGCTCGGCGAGGAGATCGAGGCGGGTGTCCTCGGTGTGGACGTCCTGCTGACCGTAGCGGGCGAGCTCCACCAGGTCGTTGACCAGGTCCCGGAGTTCCTGGGCCTGCGTGCGGGCCTGTTCGACCAGGGCGGGGGCCTGCGGGTCGGCCAGGCCGGGGCTCTCGCTGAGCAGTTCCAGATTGGTGGTGATGCTCGTGAGCGGAGTGCGCAGCTCGTGCGACGCGTCGGCGACGAGCCGTCGCTGGGCCCTCACCGATTCCTCCACCGCCGCCATCATCGCGGTGAAGGAGCGTGCGAGCCGGGCAATCTCGTCGCGGCCCCGCACCTCGATGCGCGCCGTCAGATCCTGCGTCGCCGTGACGTGCTCGACCGTCTCGGTGAGCCGCCGTACCGGGCGCAGTACCCGGCTGGCCAGCAGCCGGGCGCCGAAGGCGGCCAGTAGGGTCCCGCCCGCGGTGATCACGGCAAGCAGGGCGGTGAGCCGGTCCAGGGTGGAGCCGACGACCGACTGACGGATGGCGGCCCGGACCAGCGCGCCGTCCCAGTCGGTGAGCGGCGCGGTGTAGACCCGGTAGCTCACCCCCTCGAACTCCGCGTCCTGGAAGTACGCCGGCGCCTTGCCCAGGGCGACCTGGACGTCGTGCTTGGTGACGGGAATGAAGCCGCCGCCCGGGCCGGGGGCGACCGGCGGGACCATGAACTGCAACTGCGTGGAGCCGACGGTGACCGGTGAGGTCGGCACCGTCAGACGTGTGCCTTCCCGTTCCATCTGCTGGACCTTGAACTTGAATTCCTTCAGCAACTGCGAGGCGTCCCGGTCAGCGGCGGACACCAGCACGTCGTCACTCTGCCGGTGCAGACCAGCGCTCAACGAGGGATAGATGATCAGCGAGGCCAGCACCAGGGCCGCGCAGACCACGGCACCACCGGCCAGCGCGACCCTGTTGCGCAGGGTCACGGTTCCTCCCGCAGCACATAACCCAGTCCCCGCACCGTCTGCAGCAGCCGCGGCTCACCACCGGCCTCCAACTTGGCGCGCAGATAGCTGATGTAGACCCACAGGGCATTGGAGGAGGGACCGAAGTCGTACCCCCACACCGCCTCGAAGATCAGCGACCGGCTCAGCACCCGCCGCGGGTTACGCAAGAAGAGCTCCAGCAGGGCGTACTCGGTACGCGTGAGTTCCAGCGTCCGCCCACCGCGGCGTGCCCGGCAGGCAGCCGCATCCAGCTCCAGATCGGCGAAGCGGATCAGCTCCTCCTGCGCGGCGCCGCTGCGCCGTAGCAGGGCCCGGATCCGGGCCCTGAGCTCGTCCAGGGCGAACGGCTTGACCAGATAGTCGTCGGCGCCCGCGTCCAGCCCGGCCACCCGGTCCTCCACCAGGTCCCGCGCGGTCAGCATCAGGATCGGCACGCGATCGCCGCGGGCCCGGATCCGGCGGCACACCTCCAGGCCATTGGGTTCCGGCATCAGCACATCGAGGATGACGGCATCAGGCCGTCCACCGCCGAGCGCCTCCAAAGCCGCCGTTCCGTCGGCCGCCTCGGCGACCTCGTGGCCGTCCCGGGTCAGAGCCCGGGCCAGCGCGAGGCGCACCGCGTCGTCATCGTCCACCACCAGCACACGCATGACCGCATCGTCCTGTCCGGTAGGTCAACAACGGATAAGGACGGCCGGCCCGGACTGCCCCGGACCGGCCGCCCGGCCTTGCCGGCTCAGCCCTTCTGGGACTGCTCACCGGCCGCCAGGTCCTGCTTGGTGCCCGACAACGCCTCCTCGAACCGGTCGGCGCTGACCCCGAGCTTCGTCGCGATCGCCGCGAACTGCGAGCCGTGCGGGTCGACGCCGCCCGGCCGGTCGGCCAGCGCGAACAGTTCCCCGACCGCTCGCTCCGCCGCGACGGTGCCGACGCCCAGCCGGTCAGCGACGCCCTTCGCGAAGAGCTTCACATCGGCGTCGTCGTCCGGTCCCTGGTGCTTGATGACGACCTTGCCGTCGCCCGGCTTGCCCTTGCCCGCGTGCTTGTCGTTCACGACCTGCTTGCCGAGAGCCCGCTTGGTCTCACCAAGGGCCCTCTCCAAGCGGTCCGCGCTGACCCCGAGCTTCTTCGCGATCGCCGCGAACTGTGTACTGTCCGGGTCGACGCCGCCGGACCGATTGGACAGCGCGAACAGTTCCTTGACCGCCTCCTGCGCGGACACCAGGCTCACCCCCAGCCGAGCGGCGACGCCCTTCGCCAGGGCCTCCGCGGTCCGTGCCCGGTTCTCCGTCGGCTTCGCCAACTTGTCCGGCTTGCCCTTGGCCATCGCGGCCACGAGCGCCTCGGACTTCGCCGGGCCGGGCGACGGGGCCGCAACCGCGGACGCCGTCAGGCAGGCCACCGCGGCGGCCGCACCCGCCACGGTGATCCAACGCGCCTTACTGCTCATGCCTGCTCTCCTTCGAACTTCCCGGGGCGGTCCGGCGGCTGCCGGCGCCCACGGTCGAGAAGACCATCAGGAACTCAAGGAAACGCTCAGGGAACCTTAGGCCGGCCTTAGAGAGCATCTGCTCCCGGTGAGCCGACCCCTGCGGCCCGAACCAGGTGGGCCCGAACACGTGGGGACGAGCCGCAGGCCCAACGACACCGGGGGAAACCGGGCTTCGGGCGGCGTGCCGGCCTGGCGGCTTGTGCGCAGTCAAACGGTGTCGCGGACGGTCAACGTGACTGCTGAAGCCCGTAAAGCAGTGGACAGCCTTGCGGCGCTGGGCGAGCATCTCCGCGATGACCAGCGAACCGCACTCCGCCCCCAAACACGTCCGCTTCGTCGAGCTCAGCGCAAAGGCGCTACGGGCGCTGTCCGAGGGTGACCTCGCAGGCGGCAGCGCCGAGGCCGGGGTCGCCCTTGACGAGTACTTCGTCTCTGACCGGGCCCGCTGGATCTTCGGCTATCGCGCAGGCCAGCTCGCCGAGGACCCGACTGTCGCGCCCTGGATCGTACGGTCCGCGGTGTCCGAGCCGGACGGGACCGTCGTCGGCGACGCCGGGTTCCACGGGCCGCCGGACGAGGCCGGGATGGTCGAAGTCGGCTACACCGTCGTGCCCCGGTACCGCCGCCAGGGCTATGCCCGCGCCATGCTGGCAGCGCTGCTCGTCAGGGCCGCCGCCGAACCCGGTGTCAGGACCGTGCGGGCCACCATCAGATCCGACAACCACGCCTCCCTGGCCACCATCGCGGGCTTCGGTTTCACGTGCGTCGGCGAGCAGGGGAACGAGCGCGACGGATGCGAGCTCGTCTTCGAGGTCCCCGCTGACGCCATCCAGGCCGAGTAGCCGTACGGCCGCGGCGGACGCCGCAAGCGTCCCGGCCGGGCTGTGCCAGGCCCGCAGGCCAACCGTCCTGGACACCGGTCCTCCGTCTCCGGCGAACGCAAGCAGAACACCGTCAAGACCAGTCCGGCCTGGTCCGCCCGGGCCGGATGCACGACCAGGCCACGACGACGGCGCTGCCCAGACTGCGCCGCAACCAGGTGGCCGCAGGCGCCCGCGAGGACAGCGGGGTAGGGATACGGGCAGGCATGCCTGGCATGCTCCGTCACGCAACGCGCCCCCGGCCGTGCGACCGGCCGACGCTCAGGATGCGTTCAGGTTCCCGGTGGCACCGTCGGCTCCCATGACTACTGAGATGTCTGAGACTTCCGGCCCCTCCGGAGCCGCCGCCTCCGGGCGGCACATTCGGTGGAACAAGGTGCCCGAGGTCACCGCGTACTTCTGGGTGATCAAGGTGCTCTGCACGACCGTCGACACCGTCCGCCGCGAGGCCTTCTACTGGCTGGCAGTGCTGTTCACCTTCGCCCTCGGCACCGCCGCCGGCGATCTGGTCGCCGAGCGCATGAACCTCGGCTACTGGATCTCCGCCGGCCTGTTCGCCCTGGCGATCGCCGCAGTGGCGGTGGCCCACTTCGCGCTCGGGCTCAACGCGGTGTGGAGCTTTTGGATCGCCTACGTCCTCACCCGGCCCCTGGGCGCGTCGATCGGCGACTGCCTCTCCCAGCCCACAGCCGACGGCGGCCTGGGTCTGGGCACCGTGATCACCGGCGTCCTGTTCCTGGCCGTCATCCTCGGACTTGTCGTCCACCTCACGGTGACCCGGCGCGACGTCATCGAAGCCGACCACCGCCCTCTGCGGGCGAACTGACACAGGCCCACCCACCCCCAGGGACACGAGCACCTGGGCGCACGGCTCTGCCGGTGCCGGCCTGTCTGGAAGGCCGCGGTGGCCGCCCGGAGGGGTACTGCCACCGGGAGATGCTGGATGCGGTGTTCTATCTGGTCGACAACGGCATCAAGTGGCGGGTGATGCCCGCAGATTTCCCGGCGTGGGACCAGGTGCATGCCTTCTTCCGCCGTTGGCGCGACGGCGCGTTGGTCACCGAGCTGTACCACCGGCTGCGCGGCCGGGTCCGCGAACGGTCCGGGCGGAACCGCCGGAGCCGCGGCAGTCCCAGACGCAGCCCTTCGCGGCGATGACCGTGCCGCTCGCCGGGCATTGTCACAGGCGCGGGCTAGTGTGCTGCGGGACACACACGTAGCCCCGACCTGGGAGAGGGCTCGCATGGCCAAGTTGATCTACATGTTCAATGTGTCCCTGGACGGCTACATCGCCGACTCGGACGGCGATTTCGACTGGACGGTACCGGACGAGGAGTACTACTCCTTCATCAACGACGTGCTGCGGCCGGTCGGGACCTACCTGTACGGGCGCCGGCTGTACGACATGATGGCTGTCTGGGAGACCGACCCGTCCATCGCTGGCCAGTCGCCCGGGGCGCGGGAGTTCGCGGAGATCTGGCAGGCGGCCGACAAGGTCGTGTACTCCAGGACGCTGGAGTCGGCCTCCACCACCCGGACCCGGATCGAACGGGACTTCGACCCCGAGGCGGTTCGGCGGCTGAAGGCATCTTCCGAACGTGACCTCACCGTCGGCGGGGCCGCCCTCGCCGCCCACGCGATCGCCGCAGGGCTGGTGGACGAGTACCACCTGTTCGTCGGCCCCGCCGCGCTGGGCGGCGGCAAGCCCTTCCTCCCCGACGGGGCCCGGCTCCGCTTCGAGCTCCTGGACGAACGCCGGCTCACCAGCGGCGTGGTCTACCTCCGCTACCACACCTACACCCAGCCGTGAGCACCCGGTGCCGCCGGGCCGGGGCAGATCGGCTGCGCCGGGGTGCTCAGCCGGTCTGCCCCTGGAGGACCTGGCGGGCGTTTCTCAGCTGCCTGTCCCGCAGCGCGGTGCGGTGCTTGAGCACGTCGGGGTGATCGTCGAGCCAGCGCTGCTGCATCACGGCGAGTCTGGCGTAGGCGGTGCGCAGGTATCCGGTGGTCTGCTTGCAGTGGACGTCCGCCTTGGTCGCGGGGTGGGTACGGATGTCCGCGTCGGGCGGCAAGGCTCTGATCAGGTCGAGGGGGTCTTTGGCCTGGACGCGGTTGGTGAGCATGCACTGCCGCCAGCTCTCGTTCGCCTTGCGGAAGAGGGAGTCGTGCTTGAGCCACTTGAACGCTGTCTGCTCCCCTTCGTTGAGCTGCATCCGCAGTTCCGTCCACCGCACCCGGCCGTCGCCCAGCATGTGCTTCTCCGCCTCGGCCTGGCAGCCGCTCGCCGGCATGGTCACCTTGAGCAGCTTGCCCTTGACGGAGATCTCGTTTCCGGGTTTGCCGTAGAGGGCGCGGTTGAAGGCCTCTCCTTGCGGCTGCTCCGGTGGCGCCTGCGTCTGGCTGTCCGCCCCGATTTCTTCGAGGGTCTCGAGACCGAACGGCGTCGGGCGGGACACCGCCGCGTCACCCGCCTTCGCCACGGGAGCGGGCTTGAGGGTGAATCCGCGCTCGGCCATGCAGGCGACGAGGACCTGTTGCTGGGCGGTCGCGATCTGTTCGCCGCTCTGGGTCCAGGCGTAGAGCTGGGTGTAGATCGGCGGACGCAAGCCTTGTTCGGCCAGTGCGGCCGGGGACAGCGGACGATGGGGCCGGGGTTCGGGGTTTTGGGCCCTCGCGTCGGCCAGCGCCCAGATCGTCGCGCCCACAGTGGCGGTCAGGACGCAGGCGGCGACGTGCCGGCGAGTGCCGTGGAAGCTCAGTGCCATGTGAATCCTGTCGAGGTCCGGAACGTGCGGGCCCGGTTTGCGCCGGGCCCGCACGTTCCCCGAGGTCAGAAGCAGTCGGTCGACGTCCGGCCCGGGAGCGTCAGCCGGCTGGCCCGGTTCCGGAGGCCGGAGGGCAGCGGATCGCCGTTCTGCTTGCCCGGCTGGTCGACGGTGGAGGCGGAGTTGACGTAGTGACCGGGGTTCAGGCAGAACAGGAAGCCCGTTCCGTTGGTGTTGTCCCAGTAGTGGCTCTCGTAGTTCCCGGTGCTTGAATTGCTGGCCGAGTAGACGTTGTTGTCGACCGGGCGGTTGTGACCGACCCCGCTCACGTTGGCTTCGTCGAAGGTGTCGTTGGAGAAGTCCGGATCGGAGTTGAAGAAGGACTGCCGTGCGGAGTTGATGTCGGTGTAGAAGACGCAGTGGTTGCCGGAGGCGCAGTTGGGGCCGGCGGCCGAGGGGGACGCGCCGACCAGTCCGAGCGTGGCGGTCATGGCGGCCACTCCTGCGACTGCCGCGAGCCTTGTACGCATGTGCTGTCCTGCCTTTCCAGTGATCCGCTGATGGGTGTTCTGATCGCTTCCCGAGCTGAACCCGAGCTTCACGCTGTGTCCTTTCGCGTTCTCCACGACTCCGACGCCATCTCCACGGCGGGGGGTGCCTGTTGGACTGGCCGGCGTCGTTCTGGATGGGCGCACCCTTTCCTTCCTTGATCGGAGGGCCCAGGAGCCGGTGGGCCCGGACGGGAAGCGATCGTTGTGAGACGCGGTATAGGACCCGTATAAGTCCTGATGGGGATGCGTGCGGCAGGTGATCGGGCGTGGCTTCGGCCGGCTGCGCATCGCGGATCTTTGGGGCATGCGGCCAGGGGGTGCCGGCCCGGGAGGCCGCACCAGGCGGCAGTCCGCTGATCCACGTCGGTGCGGCGTCATACGTGGGTCGGACGGGCCGGCGCGGGTCTGCGTCGGAGGGCTGGTGTACCTTCGGGCCGCCGGCGTTGATCCGTGCAGCCTTGGGGGGCGGCCGAGTGGAGTTGGGGATTCTGGGGGATCTGGCGGTCCGTCGCGGGGGCTTGCCGGTCGACATCGGATCGCCCAAGGTGCGTCTGCTGCTCGCGGTCCTGCTGAGCAGGCCCGACCGGCCCGTGCCTTCGGAGCTCCTGATGACCGCACTGTGGGGCGAGCGACCGCCGCGCTCGGCGCGTAAGAACCTGCAGCTGTACGTCCATCTACTGCGCAAGGCCCTGGGCCCGGAGCGCATCGAACGGCAGGGCGACGGCTATCGCGTGGTGGCGGGTGATGCGCTGGACGCCACGCGGTTCGAACGGCTGGCCCTCCAGGCGGAGGAGGCACTGCGACAGGGTGAGACAGCGGGCGCGCAGGAGTTGCACGGTGAGGCGCTGCGGTGCTGGAACGGACCTGCGTTCGCGGAGTTCCTGGATACCGAAGCCGTCGCGACCCGGGCGGCCCGGCTGGAGGAGCTGCGTCTTGCCGTGCATGAGCGGTGGGCCGATTGCGGTCTGGCCCTCGGCAGGCATGCCGAGGTGGTCGTGGAGCTGACGGAGCTGCTGCCCCGGCATCCCTTCCGGGAGTCGCTCCGCGGCCAGCTCATGACGGCCCTGTATCGCTCGGGCAGGCAGGCCGAGGCGTTCGAGCTCTACCGGCGGACCCATACGCTGTACGGGACCGAACTGGGCGTCGAGCCCGGCCCGGGTCTGCAGCGCCTGCACCAGGCGATGCTCCGCGGCGATGAGGGCCTCATGCCCTCTCCGGTCCCCGTCGCGGCACTGGTGCCGGTCGGGGCCAACCCCTACCGGGGCCTGCCGGCGTTCACCTCCTCGGATCACGACCGGTTCTTCGGCCGCGACCGGCTGTGCGGGCTGCTGTGGGAGCGCGTGGAACGCTTCCCCGTGGTCGTCGTGTTCGGCGCGTCGGGATCGGGGAAGACCTCGCTGCTGGCAGCGGGCCTACTGGGCCGGATCCGGCGGGATACGTCCGCTCGGTGGTGGCCCGTCATGATGACGCCGACCGACCAGCCGGTGAAACAGCTGGCGGCCGCGCTCGCCGAGCACGACCGGCCCGCCGGTCAGGTGCTGCTGGTGGTCGATCAGTTCGAGGAATTGTTCACCGTGTGCTCCGATCCCACGGCACGGGAGGAATTCGTCGCCGGGCTGTTGGCGGCGTCCCATGCCGGAACGAAGGTCGTGCTCAGTGTCCGTGCGGACTTCTTCGTCCAGATGACCGGGCTGAGCGAGCTGGCGCCGGCGCTGATGAGCGAGGCGCAGCTGCTGGTCGGTCCGCCGTCGGCCGCGGAACTGCGGGAGCTGATCGTCCGGCCGGCGGATCTTGAGGGCTGCTCGGTCGACGCCGATCTGCTGGCCACCGTGGTGGCGGAGGCCTCCGGCGCTGCCGCCGCACTCCCGTTGGTGTCCCACGCGCTGCGGGAGGCCTGGCGCAACCGGGCCGGCCGCACCCTGACCCTCGCGGCGTACCAGGCAGGGGGCGGGATGCACGGTGCGATCGCCCAGACCGCCGAGCACGTCTACGCCGAGCTCGAACCCGCCGAGCAGGACCTGGTGCGCCGGCTCATGCAGCGGTTGATCAGCCTGGACGAGGACGGGGTGCGGGACGGTCGGCGGCGGGTCCCGCAAACCGAACTCGACGGGATGGGCCCGGCCGCGGCGGTCGCGGATGTGGTCGACGAGCTGGTGGCGGCGCGCCTGGTGGTCGTGGACGAGGATCGGGTGGAGATCGCCCATGAGGCGCTCATCGTGGCGTGGCCCAGGCTGCGGGCCTGGCTGAGCGAGGACCGCCGGCGCCTGGTCGTACGGCAGCGGCTCACCGCCGCGGCCCGAGTCTGGCAGCAGTCGGGGCGGGACGCCGGAGGGCTCTATCGGGGCTCCGGGCTGGCCGAGGCGCGCCCGCACCGCTCGGAGCTGAACCTTCTGGAGCGTGAGTTCCTCGACGCCAGCGAGGAGCTGGCCGAGTCCGAACTCGCCGCGGCGCGTCGCCGGGTCCGCCGGCTGAGGGTCCTGGCGATGGTGCTGGCGGTGCTGCTGGCGGCGACCGTGACCGGGGGCGGTGCCGCCTGGCAGCAGCGGCAGGTGGCACAGCGCGAGCACCTGACCGTCCTGGCCCATCAGGCCGCGCTCACGTCGCGCTCGCTGGTCGCCACCGACCCGGACGTCGCCCGGTCCCTCGCCCTGGCCGCCTATCGGCTGCATCCCGACGCCGACACCCTGGGCGCGGTGATCAGTACGTCGGCGTCCGCGCAGCCCAGCGTCGTACTCAACACGAACGGGCCCGCGTCGTTCGGCCTGGCCCTGTCCCCTCACGGCTCGTTGGTGGCCGCGGCCACCAGCGACGGCACCGTGGAGCTGTGGGATCCGAAACGACGCACGAGGCTGGCCTCCTTCACCGAGCATGTCGCCAAGCCGCTCCCCCAGGGGTTCTTCGCGCTGAGGGTGGCCTTCAACGCCGACGGTACCCGGCTGGCGTCCCTGGCCCGGTTGAACAATCCGAAGCAGCCGACCGGAGGCTCGGTCGTCGTGCGGGAGGTCCGGTCGAGGAAGGTGCTGTTCAAGCAGGTCGTGTCCGGCGACCTCAGCAACGGTCTGGCCTTCAGCGCCGACGGCATGGTCGTGGCCTACGGCACGGGCGAGGGCACACGGGTGTCCACGCTGGGCGGTGGCAAGGCCGTGTTCCTGCCCACCGGTATGCCCGCGGCACTCAGCCTGGCCGGCGATCAGCGCTCGCTCGCCGTCACCCGTACCGATGGGACGGTGGCCGTCTGGGACATCGAAACCGGTCGCCGTCGCTTCGAGCTGAACACCGAAGGCGCCCAGGTGGCCCGGTTCGGCTCCACATCCGATGTCCTGGCCACGGCCTCCGAGGAACACGGCATCAGGTTCTGGCGGCTGACCGGCCGCTCGGCCCGCCAGTTCGCCGACCTCCCGGTGCAGACGGCCTTCCCCTGGATGATCTCCGCGCCGGTCGGTGATCGGATCGCGATCGCCGACGAAGAGGGCATGATCTCGATCTGGGACTACCGGCGCCGCGAGCAGATCGCCCGCCACGCCGACCGCTACCGCTCGGAGACCATGGCTCTGGACCTGGCACCGGACGCGAGCACGGTGGTCTCGGGCGGCCTGGGACGCACCATCGTGGTGCGCCGGACGGCCCTTCCCTTCAGCGGTCACGGCGGCGCCGTGAACGACGTGGACGTCAGCCCCGACGGCCGGCTCGTCGCCTCCGCCGGCGACGACAGGTCCGTACGGATCTGGAATGCCTCCGGTGCTGCCGAACGGCTGCTGGGCGGACACTCCGACCATGTCAAGGCAGTCGCGTTCAACCCGGACGCCACGGTGCTGGCGGCCGTGACGCGCGACCACACCCTGACTCTGTGGAACCCGTCGACCGGGCGGCGCTACACCACCATCGCCTTCACCGGTATAGGCACCGGCACGGACGTCGCCTTCAGCGCGGACGGCAGCACGGTCACCGTGATGTCCCTGGGAGGAACGTTCCGCTGGAGGGTCAGCGACCCGGCACACCCCCGTCCACTGCCGGCGCCGGCCGGCCCGCGCACCTCGACCGCCATGGTCTACCCCGCTCGGGGCGGCCTCCTCGTCGCGAGCACACCGGCCGGCGGCATCGCCGTGTGGAGCACCGCCGACGACCGGCTGGTGAAGGCCTTCCCGGCCACGCAGGGGTCCACGCAGGACATCGCGGCCACTCCGGCGGGCGATCTGATCGCCGCCGCCGGCTCGGACCACACGGTGCGCCTGTGGTCGACCCGGACATGGAAAAGCCGGGCCACCCTGACCGGCCACACCGCAGCGGTCGGTACGCTCGCCTTCAGCAGGGACGGGCGCCTCCTCGCCTCGGCAGGTGAGGATCACACCATCGTCGTCTGGGATGTACGAACCCACCGGCGCATCGCCACCCTCACCGGCCACTCGGCAGACGTGCAGGGCTTGGCGTTCACCCCAGACGGAACCCTGCTGTCCGCGGGAGCCGACCAGCGCATCATCCACTGGTCGCTGACCGCGACCGAAGCCATCCGGCGCATCTGCCGAGCCACCGCCCCAACGCCCACCGCGGCGCAACTCGACCGCCACCTCCCCGGCCAGGACACCGGCGCGCTCTGCCCGCAGCCCTGACCCGGGCACGCCGCCGGCGCGGAGTGCTCCCCTGTAAGCGGTCCGTGCCTGGCACCACCGCCCAGGGCAGCCGGCCGACCTTCGGAAATACCCGGGCTATACCGACGCAGGGCACGCTCGGCGCACCGGTCGCTCCCCCGCCGGCGAGCGCACGACGAGGGCCGTACATGGCTGCCCCCACCTCGGCCCTCATCGCGACCGCCATGCGGGCGACACACCGCGAACGCGGCCGTCCCGCGGCGCCCAGCCACAGCGGAAGGGCACCTGCCGTCCCATCGCCGCCCGCACACCCCGCCCCAGACAGGCATGAACACCAAAGAAGGAGACACGTTGCCATCCCTCATCCGCACGCTCAGCCCAGGGCTGCTCGGCAGACTGCTCGTGGCTGTTGCCGCCCTCGTCGTCCTGCCCTGGCAGGCCGCGGCGCCGGCCGCCGCGGCGGCCCCGCCCATCGCCTTCCAACTGCCCTTCACCTGCGGCCAGCAGTGGCGACTCGACAGCTGGGCACACGCACCCGCGCTCGACATGGTCCGCGAGCCCAACCAGGTCGGCACCGAAGGAGCACCGGTGCTGGCTCCGGCCTCCGGCACGGTCCGGCAGTCCTTCTACCACTCCAACGCCGGCAACGTGATCCAGATCAACCACGGGCAGCGCTACTTCACCACATACCTGCACCTGCAGAGCCGCGATGTCAGCGTCGGCCAGACGGTGCAGCGCGGCCAGCTGATCGGCCGGGTCGGCAGGACGGGGCCCACCTCGAACAACCACCCGCACCTGCACTTCGAGCTCGCCTACGACGCCGACAACAACGGATCCGCCACCTGGGGCAACTCCACGTCCGAACGGATCCGCCCCTGGTTCAACGGCGTCGAGTACGGCCAGGCCAACGGCCAGACCTGGCGGAACGTCACCAGCAACAACTGCGGCGGCACACCAGCGCCCACCTGCAGCGGCGTCAACCTCGACTTCACCGCGTACCCCCTCATCCAGCAGGGATCCACCGGCAGTCTGGTCAAGGCGGCGCAATGCCGGCTGATCGCCGCCGGACACAATCCGGGAGAACCGGACGGCGACTTCGGGCCCAACACCGAAACGGCGACGAAGGCCTTCCAGTCCGCCCGGGGCCTCACGGCCGACGGTGAGATCGGCCCCAGGACCTGGACGGCCCTGCTGTCGTACGGCTCGACACCGGCGCTGCAGAACGGGTCGACCGGCGCGGACGTCAGCCGACTGCAGCGAGCACTGACCGCGGCACTCGGCCGCACCGTGGGCATCGACGGCGACTTCGGCCCCAACACCGAACAAGCCGTGCGCGACTACCAGACCACCCGCAGCCTCGGCGTCGACGGCGACGTCGGCCCGCAGACCTGGGCAGCCTTGCAGGCCGGACGATAACCACCCTCGTGGGCGGGGAAGCACGGCGACTCCGCCCACGACCGGCGTCGGATCGGCCGCGAGGACATCCGGTGCTTCAGAGAATCGAGGCCGGCGTCGCGGTGGTCCTGGAGGGGATCTAGCAGGAGGCCATGCCGCAGAACCAAAGCCGAGGCGATCGTGCGGGCGCCGCGTCGCGCGGGGACGGTGGTCGGGACCTGCCGCATATCGGAGTGCGGTGGCAGGACCGGGCGTATCTCGCATGCCGTCATTCCATTCGGTGTCTCCGGCATGAAGAAGAGAACAAGGATGAAGGCCGACGGGCGACGCCGCATGTTGTGGACCGATGCCCTGTGGCCCGGACAGATGCACGACACCACGGCCGCCCGCGACGGAGGCATCGCCATCTGCTTCCAGCACTTCCTCGACGTCGAGGTACTCCTAGCTTGACGTTTAACGTCGCAGGTGATTCGACCTGCTGATCTGCGGTTCTTCCCGGGACAGCAGAGACGGCCGTTCTCCACGCTTCGAGATGTTGAGTCACGAAGTACAAGAGAACGGCCGCTGCGTATGAGGCTGTCTGTCGATTCGCCCGCAGGCGAAGCGTTGGACGTGTTGTCCCGCTTCCGGGTTGAGTTCTATGAACGCCTCTACGCCCGCCAGGACGCGCTCTTCGAACTCACGGACGCGGTGTTGTGCGCGGACGGGCCGGTGAAGACCCTGGTCGAGCTGTCGCTGGCGGTCGAGCACCGGCGCGGGCACGGCGCGCTGTACAGGACTTTGGACCGCGGCCGACTGGAACCGACGCGGTGACGCCGCACGCTGGCCGGCCTGCCGCTGCCAAAGGCCGGTGACGGGCGGATCGTGCTGGCCGTGGACGTGAGCAACTGGCTCCGCCCCGATGCCCCGATGCCTGCTCGACAACGCCCACCGGCACGGACGTGGCACGGTGCGCGTGACCGTCAGGGAACTCGGGGGAGTGCTCGCCTTGGACGTGGAAGACGAGGGCACGCTCACGCTGGACCCGAACAACCTGTTCTCCCGCGGCGCCACCACCGGCCAGGGCAGCGGCATCGGGTTGGCCCTTGCCCGAGAGATGGCTGCCGCAGCAGGCGGCCGACTCGCCCTGACCCGCGACCACCCAACGACCTTCACCCTGCTGCTGCCCCACCAGGGCGAGGACCCCGGCGGAGCGTCGTGACACCCGGATCGGCCCTCGCCAGCCGACCACCGACGTGCTCCCGGCGGCCCTGATCTGCCGCAGGGCCGTGCGGCCCGTGGCACGTCGACGTCCCCGATCCTGGCCACATGGGCCCGGATCCCAGACGCCCGGCGCGCCCTGTAGGCGTCCTGCCACCGTCCGCTCCTAGACTGCAACCGAACGTCTACATGCTTGTAGACGGACTTCCGAGGGGTGCTGCGCGCTGGGCACCCGCCCTGTCGGCAAGGTCACCAGCCATGCACTTCACGATGCCTCAAGCAGTGGACCTCGAGCGTGCGGACCGCCCGCTATGCGACGGCCTGTTCGACGCGGGATCCGGCTCGATAGCCATCTGGACCCGCCGCGGGATGTCCCGACGCGCAGGAAGGCGACCCGGGCGGCGAATCCGCGCCGCGCCCCGTATCCGGCTCCTCCGTGACGGCCGGCACTCATTCACGACACTCCGGAGGGACCGAGATGGAGAAACCGCGGACCGTTGCCCTGAAACCCGCCGTCGGCATCGACGAGAGCGCAGCTGCGGAGGCGGTCACGAAGCTGCCGCAGGTCTCCGCCGCCTTCTGGATCATGAAGATCGCTGCGACGACGCTGGGTGAGACCGCAGGCGACCTCTTCGCCCAGACGCTCAAGATCGGCTACTTCCTCACCACCATCGCCCTGTTCGTGATCTTCTTGGGCACGCTGGCCGTGCAGCTCCGGTCGCGGCGCTACAACCCCTTCGTCTACTGGACGGTCATCCTCTCCACCAGCACGGCCGGCACCACCATGTCCGACTTCATGAACCGTGATGCCGGCGCCAAGTACCTCGCCCACGGATCGACCTCCCTGGGCTGGGGACCCCAGGGGCTCGGGCTGGGCTACCCCGCCGGTGCGGGCATCCTGCTCTCCCTGCTGATCGCGGTCTTCGCCGCCTGGCGTCTGGCCCGGCTGCCGTTCGCGCTCCAGGACATCCACACCTTCCGCGCCGAAACCCTGTTCTGGACGGCAATCCTCGTGTCGAACACGCTGGGCACCTCGATGGGCGACTTCCTGTCCGACAGCTCCGGGCTCGGCTACGCCGGCGGCGCGCTGCTCATCACCGGGCTGCTCGCATGCCTGCTCGCCCTGATGTACGTCCCCGCCGTACCGAACGTGCTGCTGTTCTGGATCGCCTTCGTGCTCAGCCGACCCCTGGGTGCCACCGCGGGCGACTTCCTGACCAAGCCCACCGCCAAGGGCGGACTCGACCTGGGCACCGCGGGTTCCTCGGCGGTGCTCCTCGCGATCCTGTTCGGGTTCATGGGGTACGCCCATCTTCGCGAGCGCCGGAGCAACGCAACGCACGGTGGGCGCCGCGCTCGGGCGGCATAGGGCGGGCCTATCCGGCGCCGACGACTTCCAGCAGGAGGTGGAGGTCGTGCACGGCGTCGACCGTGGACATGGCCGCTGCAGCCAGGAACGCAGCGGTGAGGACGGTCAGGGCGGGGTGGCGGCGGAGGGGTGGGGCGAGGAGCGCGGCGACGCGGCGGGGCAC
>NZ_JARAVK010000176.1:0-19493 GCF_033792765.1 Streptomyces sp. PA03-6a
GTCTCCCCCGTGACCGCCCTCGATCGCCGTGATGTACGGCGGCCGGGTGCGGACCACCTGACGCCCGGTGCCACGAGCGCACCCCCGCCCGCCCGTGGCACCGGACTTCTCGACGCCCCGGCCCGCGGTGTGCAGGCGCGGCTGAAGGACTGCGGTGGTCGTCGTGCTGTGCAGTGCGTTCATTTCGCGCCCCCCGTGGGTGGAGCCGGCCTGGTCTTCGTACCCGTCCGGCGGGGGCCGCCCGGTAGGCGTCCCCGTCGATGACCAATAGCTTCCCGCGCCAGTTTCATGGCGTTGTCCGCCGAGTGTCACAGCCCCGTCACAGACGACGGCGGTACCTTCCACGGTCCACTTGGGAGAGAATGCGGGCGTGCCTTTCCTGTTGCTGATCGAGGACGACGACGCCATCCGAGCGAGCCTCGAACTCGCCCTGTCGCGCCAAGGCCACCGTGTGGTGGCCGCGGCCACGGGCGAGGACGGGCTGAAGCTGCTGCGCGAGCAGCGACCGGACCTGATCGTGCTGGACGTCATGCTCCCGGGCATCGACGGTTTCGAGGTGTGCCGTCGCATCCGGCGCACCGACCAGCTGCCGATCATCCTGCTGACCGCGCGCAGCGACGACATCGACGTCGTGGTGGGTCTGGAGTCCGGAGCCGACGACTACGTCGTCAAGCCCATCCAGCCGCGCGTGCTGGACGCCCGCATCCGTGCCGTGCTGCGCCGCGGCGAGCGGGACAGCACCGACGCGGCCGCCTTCGGCAGCATCGTCATCGACCGCTCGGCGATGACCGTGACGAAGAACGGCGAGGACCTGCAGCTCACCCCGACCGAGTTGCGGCTGCTGCTGGAGCTGAGCCGCCGCCCGGGGCAGGCCCTGTCCCGGCAGCAGTTGCTGCGCCTGGTGTGGGAGCACGACTACCTCGGCGACTCGCGCCTGGTGGACGCCTGTGTCCAGCGGCTGCGGGCCAAGATCGAGGACGTGCCCTCGTCGCCGACCCTGATCCGTACCGTCCGGGGTGTCGGGTACCGCCTGGACGCGCCGGCGTGAGTCAACCGCACCACGAGGACACCACCGGTGACAACACGACGGACCAGCGGCTGAGCGGCTGGAGATCACGGCTGCTGCGGCTCACCAGCCTGCGGCTGCGCCTGGTCGCCGTGTTCGCCGCCGTGGCGCTGGCGGCCGCCGTGTCCGCCTCCGGAATCGCCTACTGGCTCAACCGTGACGCCGTGCTGACCCGCGCCCAGAACGCCGCGCTCAACGACTTCCGCGCCTCGATGACCCGCAACGCGGGCTCGCTGCCGCGGCACCCGTCCTGCGACAAGCTGGCGGACGCCGCGCGGAGCATCGGCACCAGCACGCAGACCTACCAGGTGCTGCTGATCGGCACCGGCCCGGACGGCGAGCGCTGCGCGACCAAGTCGCAGAGCGACGGCTTCTCGCTGGACGCCGTCCCCACGACGCTGCGCAAGGCCGTCAGCAAGCGCAACCCCAAGGAGGGCGACCCCGCCGAGTACCACCTGTACTGGCAGCGGGTCACCCGCAACGGACAGCCGTACCTGGTGGGCGGGGCCAAGGTGATCGGCGGCGGGCCCACCGGCTATATGTTCAAGTCGCTGGAGGCCGAGCGGAAGGACCTCAACTCGCTGGCCTGGTCGCTCGGCATCGCCACCGCCCTCGCCCTGATCGGTGCGGCGCTGCTGGCCCAGGCCGCGGCCTCCACCGTGCTGCGGCCCGTGGCACGCCTCGGCGACGCCGCCAGGAGGCTCGGCGAGGGCAAGCTCGACACCCGGCTGCGGGTCACCGGCACCGACGAACTCGCCGAGTTGTCACGGACGTTCAACCGCACCGCGGAACGACTGGAGCGACGCGTCGACGAGCTCAGCCAGCGCGAGGCGGCCAGCCGCCGGTTCGTCGCCGACATGTCGCACGAGCTGCGCACCCCGCTGACGGCGATCACCGCCGTGACCGAGGTGCTGGAGGACGAGGCGGACTCCCTCGACCCGATGATCGCCCCCGCCGTGCGGCTGGTGGTGAGCGAGACCAAGCGGCTGGGCGAGCTGGTGGAGAACCTGATGGAGGTCACCCGCTTCGACGCCGGCACCGCACGCCTGGTCATGGACGACGTCGACGTCTCCGACCTGGTCACCGCCTGCATCGACGCCCGTGCCTGGCTCGACGCGGTGGAGCTGGACGCGCCGCGCGGCATCATCGCGCTGCTCGACCCGCGCCGCATCGACGTGATCCTGGCCAACCTGATCGGCAACGCCCTCAAGCACGGTGGCTCGCCGGTCCGCGTCAAGGTGCGGCAGGACGGGGACGAGCTCGTCGTCGAGGTCGCCGACAACGGCCCCGGCATCCCGGAGGAGGTGCTGCCGCACGTCTTCGACCGGTTCTTCAAGGCGGACGCCTCCCGGGCCCGTTCCGAGGGGAGCGGCCTGGGCCTGTCCATCGCCCTGGAGAACGCGCACATCCACGGCGGAGAGATCGCCGCGGCCAACAACCCCGGTGGCGGCGCGGTGTTCACGCTGCGCCTGCCGATGCGCACCGGGGCCGGCCAGGCGGCGGAGACCGAGGAAGGGAACGAGAGCAAGTGACGCATCCGTCCCGGGGCGCCGCCCCGGACGCCCCGGGTCTCCCGTCCGCGGGTGCCGCCCGCCGTCGCCGGCGCGCCCCGCTCCTCATCCTGCTCGGCATGGTCCTGCTGGCCGGCTGCGGCATCCGTACCACCTCGGTGCCGGTGGACGCCGGGCCCGCGCCCTCCCGTGTCTCCTGCGCGGTGCCGGACGAGGAGGCGAGCCCCACGGCGACGGCCTCCGCGTCGCCGCAGGGCCCGGCCGCCCGGGTGTTCCTGGTGTGCAGCGCCCAGGTGGCCGCGGTGAACCGCTCGGTGCGGACCGGGGGCCTGGACCAGCTGGGCATGGCCGTGCTGCTCCTGCGCGAGCTGCAGCGCAAGCCGCGCGGCGGCGAGTCGTCGGCCGGCTTCACCACGGCCGTGCAGGGCGACCTGGCCGTGGAGGGACCGCACCGCGACGACCCGCGCGGATCGCTCCGGCTCAGCGCCCCGCTGGGCGACCTGCCGCCGTTCGCGCTCGCCCAGGTGGTGTGCACGTACGCCGGTACGGCCGCGGGCTCCGGCAGCGGCGGGGTGCTCCTGGGCGGCCCCGACGACACCCCGGTGCGCCGCTTCACCTGCACCGGGGACCTGCGCACCGACCCCGAGGCGGCGGAAACCGCTGGAACCGCCGTGAAGTGACAGACGTCCTTCCAGGCGTGCGGCGCGACGGCTCTCTCCCGAAAGTGCGCGCGGTGGGCCTGGTACTCGCCGCGGTTCATCTGGCTCTGGTGGGGTGGCTGATGCTGCGTCCGCAGTACGTGCCCTGGGTGGACGCCCCCAACCTCCGTCCGTTCGCCTCCATCCGCTCCGACCTCGCCATGGGGCCCGCGGAGGCGGCCCGCCGGATCGGCGCGGGGCTGGCGCTGCTGGCCCCGCTGGGCGTGCTGCTGCCGATGGCCGGCGGCCGGGTGCGGGTGTCGGCGCCGGGCTCGTTCGCCCGCACGGTCTTCGCGGGGCTGATGATCTCGCTGGCCCTGGAGTTCGTGCAGACCGGGGTGCCGGGCCAGATCTTCGACGTGGACGCCCTGCTGCTCAACACGGCGGGCGTCGCGCTGGCCCACCTCGCCGTGGTGCCCGCGGCCCGCGCGTGGGCGCACCGGCGCAGCGTCCGCCGGGAGGACCGGCTGACCGCTGCTCAGGGGCGGACCCCGAGGATTCCCAGGGTCGGGATCGCACCGTAGAGCGATGATTCACGGCGGTATGCGCTCGTACGGTGATGTCATCGGCCGGAGGGACCGGCCTGGACTCCCGAAGGAGCACCCGCCATGTCCGCACTGGTCCGCCCCCGTCACGGCCGGATGATCGCCGGGGTCTGCGCCGGACTCGCAGACCGGTTCGGCACCTCCGCCACCACGATGCGTGTGATCTTCCTGCTGTCGTGCCTGCTGCCCGGGCCGCAGTTCCTGCTCTACCTCGCGCTCTGGCTGCTGCTGCCGGACGAGGGGCACGCGAAGACCGCCGTGTGACGCCACGGGCCCCGGAACACCTGCGGGCCGCGCCCCCGAGGGGGCGCGGCCCGTCCGGCGTTCGTCCGGGTGGTGCTCAGCCGCCGATCGGCAGGCCCTGCAGCGGCAGCTGGCCCAGCGGCAACTGGCCGCCGACGGGGAGGCCGCCGAGCAGGGTGCTCAGGCCCTGCGGGGCGTTCTGCACGCCGGGGACGATGTTGGCGGTCTTCGGCAGGCCGCTGGTGACGGCACCGACCGGGACCGACTTCGCCACGTCGGCGACCGGCACGGAGGCCGGCAGGGCCGAGGCGTTCGGCAGGCCCAGGTTGGTGTCCGTCGGAGCGGCGGAGGCGACGCCCGCGGCGGCCCCGACGAAGGCCACGCCCAGCGCGGCGGCACCGAGAGTCTTGACGGTTCCGGTCTTCATGGTTGCGATCCTCGTGATGGGGGATGGTGCGTCCGCCGCGGCACACACGGAACGTGTTCGCGGGATTTCGGAACGTATCGACGGGACGCGGGGCGGTGCAAGCGGCCGCGCGCGGCCCCACGCGGCCGGGGCCGCCCCGCCGCCGCACGGCGGGACGGCCCGGGTCTCATCCCTCTTCCGGCGAGGAATCGCTGGCCACGGCGGTGGCGGCGGCCGTCTGGCGGAACAGCCACTCGGCCTTCAGCTCCGAGTATCCGGGCTTGATCACGTCATTGATCATCGCGAGACGTTCATCGAAAGGGATGAAGGCGGACTTCATCGCGTTGACCGTGAACCACTGCATGTCGTCGAGCGTGTAGCCGAAGGCGGCCACCAGTTCGGCGAACTCGCGGCTCATGCTCGTGCCGCTCATCAGGCGGTTGTCGGTGTTGACCGTGACCCGGAAGTGCAGCCGGCGCAGCAGCCCGATGGGGTGCTGCGCGTACGAGGCGGCAGCGCCGGTCTGCAGGTTGGAGGTGGGGCACATCTCCAGGGGGATGCGCTTGTCGCGCACGTAGTTGGCGAGCCGCCCGAGGGAGACCGTGCCGTCGTCCGCGACCTCGATGTCGTCGATGATGCGCACACCGTGCCCGAGCCGGTCGGCGCCGCACCACTGCAGGGCCTGCCAGATCGAGGGCAGGCCGAAGGCCTCGCCGGCGTGGATGGTGAAGTGGAAGTTCTCCCGCTGGAGGTACTCGAAGGCGTCGAGGTGGCGGGTGGGCGGGAAGCCGGCCTCGGCGCCCGCGATGTCGAAGCCGACGACGCCCCGGTCGCGGTAGCGGATGGCGAGTTCGGCGATCTCCTGCGAGCGGGCGGCGTGCCGCATCGCGGTGAGCAGGGCGCCCACCCGGATCCGGCCGCCCGCCTCGCGGGCCCGCCGTTCGCCTTCCCGGAAGCCCTCGTTGACGGCCTCCACGACCTCGTCGAGGGAGAGCCCGCGTTCGACGTGGAGCTCGGGGGCGTAGCGCACCTCGGCGTAGACGACCCCGTCCGCGGCGAGGTCCTCGGCGCACTCGGCGGCGACCCGGGTGAGCGCCTCGCGGCTCTGCATGACGCCGACCGTGTGCGAGAACGTCTCCAGGTAACGCTCCAGCGAGCCGGAGTCGGCGGCCTCGCGGAACCAGGTGCCGAGCTTGTCCGGATCGGTCTCCGGCAGGCCGTCGTAGCCCGACGCGCGGGCGAGGTCGACGACGGTCCCGGGGCGGACGCCGCCGTCGAGGTGGTCGTGGAGCAGCACCTTGGGCGCGCGGCGGATCTGCTCGGGCGTGGGGGTGGCCCCCGCAGCGCCCGCGGGGAAGGGGAGCGTGCTTGAGCTCGTCATTTCCGAAACATACCCCCTACGCGCGTAGAACTCTTGGATGATGCCGAATATTGACCTCCCGGCCAGGTCGTGCACACCTTCCCGTCTGCCATGGTTACGCCATGGCTTCGCAAGCTTTACCGGTGCGTGGTGCGCGGTTGGGGAAGAGAGTGACACCGGGTCTGAACCCGGCGGCACGGCGGGATACGGACGACGAGGCGGTCCGTGCCGCCGTGCTGCTGCTGCCCGGTGGCAGTGCGCTGAGCACCCGTCGGCGCTCCCCCGTGGCCGCCGCGGCGATGGTGCCGCTGGCCCGCCGTCTGGTGCGGGCAGCGGGCCGCGGTGAGGGCCTGGCCGTGCACGTCGTGCACTACCGCTTCCGCGGCTGGAACGGCGGTCACGCCCACCCGGCCGAGGACGCGCGGTGGGCGGTCGACGAGGTCGTCCGCCGCTACGGTGACGTACCGGTGTCGCTGGTCGGCATGGACATGGGCGGCCGCGCCGCGCTGCACGCGGCGGGCCACCCGGCCGTCAACTCGGCGGTCGCCATAGCCCCGTGGCTGCCGGACGCCCCGGAGCCCGATCCGGTGAAGCAGCTGATAGGCCGCCACGTCCTGATCGTGCACGGCACGAACGACGGCTCCACCCACCCCGACCTCTCCTACCGGCTGGCCGAACGGGTGAAGAAGGTCAACCGGGACGTGTGCCGGTTCGAGGTGCACACCGACGGCCATCTGCTCCACGACCACCGGGCCGAAGTCGCTTCCCTGACCGCCGACTTCGTCCTCGGCACCCTGCTCGGGCGGTCCTTCGCCCGCCCGGTCGCCGACGCGCTGGCCGCCCCTCCCCCGCTCGGCCTGCGCATGCCCCTGGCCTCGGGTTTCGGACGGTCGCCCCAACTGCGCTGAGCGCGGGGCGCCGACCACCGGGGTCACCCCTGCCCGCGGACCCTGCGTTCGACGAGGTCGGCCACCCGGGTGAACCCGGCCATCTCGTCCTCGGGCAGGGCGCCACCGGAACCGGCTGGCACGGCCGACGCACCCAAGCGGAAGAGCAGGGCGCGCAGGAGCATCTGCGCGCCCTGCGCACCGGGGACCGCCGAGTCCACCAGGTGGTGCCCGGCGCGGTGGTGGAGCAGGCCGTCGACCACCACGATCGCGTCCGCGTACGCGACGGGCCGCCAGTAGGGCGAGAAGTCGATGACCGCGGGGGCCCGGCCGGCCGCGAACAGGACGTTCCCCGTCAGGTCGCCGTGGATGAGCTGGGCCCGCGCGCCGACCGGTTCGCGGAGCCGTTCCAGCCTGGTGACCAGCCGCCGGATCTCCGCCGGCGCCTGCGCTGTCGACTCGCCCCAGGCGAGGCGGTCGGCCACCGCCCACGGATGCCGGTGCGCGTCCAGGTGGTCGGGTCGCGGCACATCGCGCAGCGCCTCGTGGAGGGCCCTGCCCGCGGCCAGCAGGGCGTCCCATCTGCCGGCGGGGCCGGGCTCTCCCGCCAGGAACTCGGTCGCCGCCCATCCTTCGACGACGTGACCACCACCCACGGAGCGCAGGAATCGCGGTACCCGGAAGTCCCGGCGCCCCTGCAGACGCTCCATCAGTCCCGCGGCCCAGGCGGTCTGCCCTGCGTCGGCGCCCGGCTTCAGCACCGCGCCCGCCACCCGGACGCTGTGTCCCTGCCCCCCTGCGAGCGGCTCGGGCCGGCCGGAGAGCCCGAAGGCCTCCAGGACATGCGGGGGCGGCAGGGCCGCGTCGGTCGCACGGGTCATGCCCCGCATCCTCCGGGACCGGCGGCTCCGGGCGCATCCGCGTTCCGGGCCGGCCGGCGCCGTCAGCCGGGGAGGAGCTGACCGCGCCTGCCGAGCAGGAACTTCTTGAAGGCGGCGACGGGTGCCGTGTCGGAGTGGCCGCCGAGCCAGGCCACGCCGATCTCCCGGACCGCGCGCGGGGCGGTGACGGTCAGCTCCACGACTCCGGGACGCGGGACGAGCGGCGGCGGCAGCAGGGCCACCCCGAGTCCGGCGGCGACCAGACCGCGCAGGGTCTCGGCCTCCTCCCCCTCAAAGGCCACCCGCGGGGTGAAGCCCGCCTCCGCGCAGAGGGCGTCGGTGATGCGCCGCAGCCCGTAACCGGCTTCCAGGCTCACGAACAGCTCCCCCGACGCCTCCGCCAGGCGCACCCTGCGGCGGGAGGCGAGCCGGTGGTCGGCGGGGACGACCAGCCGCAGCCGCTGCTCGTCGAGGCGCCGGACGACCAGGTCCGGCGCGTCCGGCACCGGTGAGGTCAGGCAGAGGTCCAGATCGCCCGCGCGCAGCCCGGCGAGCATCGCCTCGCCGTAGTTCTGCACGAGCTGGAAGCGGATCCGCGGATGGTCGGCGCGGAAGGCCCGCAGCAGGGCCGGTACGGTCTCCGGGCCGAGCGTGTGGAGGAAGCCGAAGGCGACCCGTCCCGACTGCGGGTCGGCGTCGGCGCGTACGGACTCGGCCGAGCGCTCCACCTCGCCCAGCGCCCGCTCCACCGAGGCGAGGAAGCCGCGGCCCGCGGGCGTGAGCGAGACCGTACGGCCCTGGCGCGCGAAGAGCGTGACGCCCAGGTCGAGTTCGAGCCGGACCATGGCCCGGCTGAGCGTGGACTGGGGCACCCCCAGCTCGCGCGCCGCGCGGGTGACGTGCTCGTGCCGCGCCACCGCGGCGAACTGGGCGAGCCGGGGGGCCAGCACCGCCGCCCAGGAGGCGCTGTCCAGCTCCGCCCGCATGTCTGTTGCGTCACGGGACGGTGACAGCGACCGGGCTGACCTCGCTTCATGCGCCATGGGAACGATTATCGCCACTCCGTGCATTGGACGCATGAAACCGGCCCGGCCTAGCGTGAAGGCATGTCTCCCGCCGATACAGGGGCGTCCACCGTGACACGGCCGGGCGCCGCCGCCTCCGCCCCCTCAGCCGCCACACTGCGACCGGGTGAACCCGGCTACCGACGCGCCATCCTGGCCCTTTTCGCCGCGGGACTCGCCACCTTCGCCCTCCTGTACTCCACGCAGGCCCTGCTGCCGGCGCTCTCCACGGGGCTGTCCCTCAGTCCCGCCCAGGCCAGCCTCACCGTCTCGGCCACCACCGCCGCCCTGGCGCTGGCCCTGCTGCCGGTGAGCGCGCTGAGCGAGAAGTACGGCCGCACGGCCGTGATGACGGCGTCGGTCTTCAGCGCCTCGGCGCTGGCCCTGGTCATCCCCTTCGCGCCGGACCTCACCACCCTGGTCGTCCTGCGCGCCGTGCAGGGCGTGGCCCTCGCCGGGCTCCCGGCGACCGCGATGGCGTACCTCGGCGAGGAGATCCACCCCAAGGCGGTCGCCTCCGCGATCGGCCTCTACGTCGCGGGCAACAGCATCGGCGGCATGAGCTCCCGGGTCCTCACCGGCGCCGTGGCGCAGGCCTTCGGCTGGCGCGCCGCACTGTTCGCCGCCGGCGCCATGGCGGTGCTGTGCGCCGTCGCCTTCCGGCTGCTGATCCCCACCGCCCGCAACTTCCGTCCCGGCCCGGTCAGTCCCGCCGCCCTCCGGCGCACGGTGACCGGCCACCTGGGCACCCCGCTGCTGCGCCGGCTGTACCTGATCGGGCTGCTCTTCATGGCGGTCTTCGGCGCCGTCTACAACGTGCTGGGCTACCGGCTCGCCGCCGAGCCCTTCGGCCTGTCGCAGACCGCGATCGGCCTCATCTTCCTGGTCTACCTGGTCGGCACCGGCGCCTCCGCGGCCTCCGGCGTCCTGCACGCCCGCCTCGGGCGGCGCGGCGCCCTGTACGTCGCCGTGGTGCTGGCCGCGGGCGGGCTGCTGCTCACCCTCGCGGGCTCCCTCGCCGCCGTGCTGACCGGACTGGTCCTCATCACGGCCGGCTTCTTCACCGGCCACTCCATCGCCTCCGGCGCGGTCAGCCGCACCGCCACCACCGGCCGCGCCCAGGCCTCCGCGCTCTACCTGACCGCGTACTACGTCGGCAACAGCCTCGGCGGCACCCTGGGCGCCTCCGCCTTCCACACCGCCGGCTGGGGCGGCACCGTCGCCCTGTGCCTGGCCGCCGTCCTGGGCGTCGCGGGGATCACCGTGCACGCGACCCGGCGCGCGGTCGCGGACCGGCGGCTCGCCGTCCCTGCGGGACGCACGGCCTGACGGTCGTACGACGAAGAACGGGACCGGTGGAAGTCCACCGGTCCCGTTCCCTGTCGCGGGGCGGCCCCGCTCAGGCGATGCGGTCCAGCACGATCGGGGCCGGCGTGAACGCGGTGCCCGCCGGGGAGATCTCGACGCCGCCGGCGAGGGCCGCCAGCGCGTAGTCGAACTTCTCCGGGGTGTCGGTGTGCAGGGTCAGCAGCGGCTGGCCCTGCGTGACCGTGGCGCCCGGCTTGGCGTGCAGCTCGACGCCCGCGCCGGCCTGCACCGGGTCCTCCTTGCGCGCCCGGCCGGCGCCGAGGCGCCAGGCGGCGACACCCACGGCGTAGGCGTCCAGGCCGGTGAGGACACCGGACCGCTCGGCCGTGACGACGTGCTGCTCGCGCGCGACGGGCAGCGCCGCGTCCGGGTCGCCGCCCTGCGCGGCGACCATGCGGCGCCACACGTCCATGGCGGAGCCGTCGGCGAGCGCCTTGGCGGGGTCGGCGTCCTTCAGCCCCGCAGCGTCGAGCATCTCGCGCGCCAGGGCGACGGTCAGCTCGACCACGTCGGCCGGGCCCCCGCCCGCCAGCACCTCGACGGACTCGCGGACCTCCAGCGCGTTGCCCGCGGTCAGGCCGAGCGGGGTGGACATGTCGGTGAGCAGCGCCACGGTCCTCACGCCGTGGTCGGTGCCCAGCCCCACCATCGTGGAGGCCAGCTCGCGGGCCTGCTCCAGGTTCTTCATGAAGGCGCCGGAGCCGACCTTGACGTCCAGGACGAGCGAGCCCGTCCCCTCGGCGATCTTCTTGGACATGATCGACGAGGCGATCAGCGGGATCGCCTCGACGGTGCCGGTGACGTCGCGCAGCGCGTACAGCTTCTTGTCGGCCGGGGCGAGGCCGTCGCCCGCGGCGCAGATGACGGCGCCGGTGTCGCCCAGGACCCGCAGCATCTCCTCGTTGGACAGCAGCGCCCGCCAGCCCGGGATGGACTCCAGCTTGTCCAGGGTGCCGCCGGTGTGGCCGAGGCCGCGGCCGGACAGCTGGGGGACGGCCGCGCCGCAGGCCGCGACCAGGGGTGCGAGCGGCAGTGTGATCTTGTCGCCGACGCCACCGGTGGAGTGCTTGTCCGCGGTCGGGCGGGGCAGCGAGGAGAAGTCCATGCGCTCGCCGCTGGCGATCATCGCAGCCGTCCAGCGCGCGATCTCCGACCGGTCCATGCCGTTGAGCAGGATCGCCATCGCGAGCGCGGACATCTGCTCGTCGGCGACCTCACCCTTGGTGTAGGCGTCGATGACCCAGTCGATCTGGTCGTCGCCGAGGCGGCCGCCGTCGCGCTTGGTGCGGATGACGGAAATGGCGTCCATGGTTCACGTACCTTCTTAGCGGTTGGTCAGGTCGTCCGGGCCGAACGCGTCGGGGAGGACGTCGCGCATCGTGCGGATGCCGTCGGACATCTCCACCAGCAGTCCGGGGCCGCCGTGCTCCCACAGCAGCTGACGGCAGCGGCCGCACGGCATCAGCTGGGCGCCCTTGCGGTCGACGCAGGTGAAGGCGACGAGCCGGCCGCCCCCGGTGGCGTGCAGGGTCGACACCAGCCCGCACTCGGCGCACAGGCCGAGGCCGTAGCTGGCGTTCTCCACGTTGCACGCCGAGATGACCCGCCCGTCGTCCACCAGCGCGGCCGCGCCGACGGGGAAGTGCGAGTAGGGGACGTAGGCCCGGGACATGGCGTCCCGGGCCTGCGTCCGCAGGCCTTCCCAGTCGACGTCGTCGACGCCGACCGGGCCCGCGGTGTCGCTCACTTGCCCTGACCCTTCCGGTACCTCATACCGTCAGCCTTGGGCATCCGCAGACGTTGTGCCGACAGGGAGAGCACCAGCAGGGTGACGACGTACGGGGTCGCTCCCACGAACTCGCCGGGCACCTCGTCGGTGAACAGGTACCAGCCCAGCACCGCCGCGCCGACGACCAGGCTGACGCCGCCCTGCCAGAAGCTGCGCTTCCACAGCTTCCAGGCCGCCAGCAGCACCAGCAGGACCACCAGGAGCAGCAGCAGCGCGTGCACCGTCGGGCCGCCGTTGCGCAGCTGGAGCGCGTCGGAGTAGCCGAACAGTCCGGCGCCGGTGGCGAGGCCGCCGACGCGCCAGTTGCCGAAGATCATCGCGGCGAGGCCGATGTAGCCGCGGCCGCCGGTCTGGCCCTCGAGGTAGATGTGCGCGGGGACCATCGCCAGGAAGGCGCCGCCGAGGCCGGCGAGACCGCCGGAGGTGATCACGGCAACGTACTTGTACAGGTACACGTTGACGCCGAGCGACTCGGCCGCGACCGGGTTCTCACCGCAGGACCGCAGCCGCAGACCGAACGGGCTGCGCCACAGCAGGAAGAAGCTGCCGACGAAGAGCAGCACCGCGACGACCGTCAGCGCGGAGACGTCGGTGACCAGGCCGCCGAGCACGCCGGCGAGGTCGGAGACGAAGAACCAGCCGTGCTTCTCGATGCTCGCCAGCCCGTCGGACAGCCCGGGGATGTCGAACGACGGCAGGGCGTCGACCGGTGGGGACTGCTTGGGGTTGCCGCCCTTGGTGGCCGCGTCGCCGGTGGAGAACCACAGCTTGGCGAGGTACTGGGTGGCACCGAGCGCCAGGATGTTGATGGCCACACCCGAGATGATGTGGTCGACGCCGAAGGTGACGGTGGCGACCGCGTGGATCAGACCGCCGAGCGCACCGCCGACGACACCGGCGAGGACGCCCAGCCACGGGTTGGTCTGCCAGCCGGCCCAGGCACCGAAGAAGGTGCCGAGGATCATCATGCCCTCGAGGCCGATGTTGACCACGCCCGAGCGTTCGGACCACAGACCGGCCAGACCGGCCAGGCCGATCGGCACGGCGAGGCCGAGCGCCGCGGTGATCTGGCCCTGGGCGGTGAGCTGGTCCTGACCGGTGATGATCCGCACCACCGACACCAGCGCGAGCGCGGCGGCGATGATCAGCAGGATCATCGGGAAGGAGAGGCGGCCCTTGCGGCCCCTGGCCCCTGCGGCCTTGGGAGCCGCGGGCGGCGGGGTCTGGGTCATCGTGGCGGTCACGCCGTCACCTCCTTCTTGGTGCGGGCCTGGGCGGCGAGTTCCTCGCCGACCTTCTGCTGCTGGCGCTTGAGGCCGTAACGCCGGACGACCTCGTAGGCGATGACGACGCTCAGGACGATGACGCCCTGCATGACGCCGACGATCTCCTTGTCGTAGCCGTCGAACTCCAGGCGGCCCGAGCCACGCTCCAGGAAGCCCCACAGCAGCGCCGCCAGCGCGACGCCGACCGGGTTGTTGCGGCCCAGCAGGGCCACCGAGATGCCCGTGAAGCCGATGCCGGCCGGGAAGAGGTCGGAGCCGTAGGCGTGGGCGTCGTTCAGCAGCAGCGGCATGCCGGTGAGACCGGCCAGACCGCCGGAGATCAGCATGCTGGTGATCACCATGCGCTTGACGCTGACGCCGCTCGCGGTGGCGGCGCTCTCGGACATGCCGACGCTGCGCAGGTCGAAGCCGAAGCGGGTACGGCCCAGCACGAACCAGTAGCCGATGCCGATGACCACGGCGAGCACGACGAAGCCGTAGATCTGGCCGATGTCCTCGCCCATGTCGAAGTTGAACAGGTGGCCGGAGGAGGGCAGCGGCGTGGTCGACACCGAGGTCTGCGCCTTGTCCAGGTGGCCGAGCCGGCCGTCCTTGAGCAGGTAGCCGACGATGTAGGTGGCGATCGAGTTCAGCATGATGGTCGCGATGACCTCGCTGACCCCGCGCGAGGTCTTCAGCAGGCCCGCGATACCGGCCCACATCGCGCCGACGATCATGGCGACCACGATGATCAGCGGGACCTGCAGGAAGCCCGGCAGCGTCACGGCGCCGCCGACGGCCGCGGCGAAGAAGGCGCCCAGGCGGTACTGGCCCTCGACACCGATGTTGAACAGGTTCATGCGGAAGCCGACGGCCACCGCGATGCCCGCGATGTAGTACGTGGTCGCCTTGTTGATGATCTCGACCTGGCTGTCGCTCTTGAAGCCGTAGTCGAACATCGTCCCGAAGGCGCCGAACGGCTCCTTGCCCGTGGCGAGCAGCACCAGCGCCGTGATCACGAACGCGGCCACGAGCGCCAGCACGGGGGCGGCGACGGCGAGGAGCACCCGCTCCTTGTCGATCTTCTTCATCGTTCCTCTCCCCCGTGGCCGGCGTCGCCGTCCTCGTGCTCCAGATGGCCGGCGGCCGCGCCGGTCATCGCGGAGCCCAGCTCCTCCGGGGTGATGGTGGCGGGGTCGGCGTCGGCGACCAGACGGCCGCGGTACATGACGCGCAGGGTGTCGGACAGGCCGATCAGCTCGTCCAGGTCGGCGGAGATCAGCAGGACGGCCAGGCCCTCGCGCCGGGCCTCGCGGATCTGGTCCCAGATCTGCGCCTGGGCGCCGACGTCCACACCGCGGGTGGGGTGCGCGGCGATCAGCAGCTTGGGCCGGTGGCTCATCTCGCGGCCGACGATCAGCTTCTGCTGGTTGCCGCCGGACAGGGACGCGGCGGTCACCTCGATGCCGGGGGTGCGGACGTCGTACTCGCGCACGATCCGCTCGGTGTCGCGGCGGGCCGCGGCCGGGTCGAGGAAGCCGCCCTTGCTGTTGGGGCGCTCGGTGACGTGGCCCAGGATGCGGTTCTCCCAGAGCGGGGCCTCCAGCAGCAGGCCGTGCCGGTGCCGGTCCTCGGGGATGTAGCCGATGCCGCCCTCGCGGCGCTTGCGCGTCGGGCGGTGGGTGATCTCGTCGCCGTCGAGGCCGATCCGGCCCGCGTCGGGCGGCAGGATGCCCATGATCGCCTCGACGAGCTCCGCCTGGCCGTTGCCCTCGACACCCGCGATGCCGAGGACCTCGCCCTTGTGGATGGTGAAGGAGATCTGGTCCAGGACGATCCGCTCGATGCCCTCCAGGTCGGTCTCCGACAGGTGGAGACCGTCGATGGTCAGCATCGGGACGTCGGTGACCGTGGACTCCCGGGTCTCGGGGGACGGCAGCTCGCTGCCGACCATCAGCTCCGCGAGCTGCTTCGGGGTCGTGGTCCGCGGGTCGGCGGAGCCGACCGTGGTGCCCCGGCGGATGACCGTGATCTCGTCGGCGACGGAGAGCACCTCGCCCAGCTTGTGGGAGATGAAGATGACGGTCAGGCCCTCGGCCTTGAGCTCGCGCAGGTTGTCGAAGAGCGCGTCGACCTCCTGCGGGACGAGGACCGCGGTCGGCTCGTCGAGGATCAGCGTACGGGCGCCGCGGAAGAGGACCTTCAGGATCTCGACGCGCTGACGGTCGGCGACACCGAGGTCCTCCACCAGGACGTCCGGGCGCACCCCGAGACCGTAGGCGTCGGAGATCTCCTTGATCTTGGCCCGGGCCTTGCCGCCGATGCCGTACAGCTTCTCGCTGCCGAGGACGACGTTCTCGAGGACGGTGAGGTTGTCGGCGAGCATGAAGTGCTGGTGCACCATGCCGATGCCGCGGACGATGGCGTCGCCCGGGTCGTGGAAGGTGACCCGCTCGCCGTCGATGGTGATCGTGCCCTCGTCCGGCTTCTGCATGCCGTAGAGGATCTTCATCAGGGTCGACTTGCCGGCGCCGTTCTCGCCCACGAGGGCGTGCACCGTGCCACGGCGAACCGTGATGTCGATGTCGTGGTTGGCCACGACACCTGGGAATCGCTTGGTGATGCCGCGGAGCTCCACGGCATTCTGGCTGGGGGGGCTGGACGCGTTGATGGCGCACTCTCCTCGCGGAAAAGAGCGGGGCGGGCGGGGTGTGGCGAACGTATCGCGAGGAGGGGCCTCTACGCGCGTAGCGTTGCCAGATCCATAAGGGGAAGAGTCACAACGGAGACCGCGTGCGCGACACCCGGCTGAACACAGGCGCGAGGCCCGGGAAGGGGGGAGCCTGGGCTGTCCCCTCCCGAGCCTCGCGACCGGCGCTCACGAGAGACCGGGCGTCACTTGACGGTCGTCTTGACCTTGATGTCGCCGTTCACGATCTTCTTCTTGGCCTCGTCCAGCTGGGACTTGATGTCGTCGATGAAGCCACCGCTGGTGGACAGGCCGACACCGTCCTTGGCCAGGTCGTAGGCGTGGGTGCCGGTCAGCGGGGAGCCGCTCTTGACCGACTCGACGACCTCGTAGACCGCGACGTTCACGTTCTTCAGCGCGGAGGTCAGGATCGAGTCCTTGTACTTGGCCAGACCCGGCTGCTCGTGCTGGTCGGAGTCGACACCGATCGCCCAGGCGCCGGACTTGCCGGCGACGGCCTCGATGGCGCCGTTGCCGGAGGAGCCCGCGGCCGCGTAGATCACGTCGATGCCGTTGTCCAGCATGCCCTGCGCGGCGGCCTTGCCCTTGGCGGGGTCGGAGAAGCCGGAGAGGTCCGAGCCGCTGGTCAGGTACTGGGTGGTGACCTTGACCTTCGGGTTGGTCTCCTCGACGCCCTGGCGGAAGCCGGCCTCGAACTTGTTGATCAGCGGGATGTCCACGCCACCGATGAAGCCGACCTTGTTGTCCTTGGTCTTCAGGGCGGCGGCGACACCGGCGAGGTAGGAGCTCTGCTCCTCGGTGAAGACGATGCTGTCGACGTTCTTGGCGTCGACGACCGAGTCGACGATCGCGAAGGTCGTCTTGGGGTACTTCTTGGCCGCGGCCGTGATGGACTCGCCGTAGGCGAAGCCGACACCGATGACCGGGTTGTAACCCGCGTCGGCCAGGTCCTCCAGGCGCTGCTCGCGGTCGGCCTCGGTGTCGGAGGTCTTGGCGGTCAGCTCCTTGACGTCGACGCCGAAGTCCTCCTTCGCCTTGTCCAGGCCCTGGGCGGCGGAGTCGTTGAACGAGTGGTCACCACGGCCACCCACGTCGTAGGCGACGCCGACCTTCAGCTTGCCGCTGCTGCTGCTGTCACCGTCGCTGTCTTTGGAGCTGCTGCCGCAAGCGGTCGCGGTGAGCGCGAGAGCCGCGGAGGCTATACCCGCGGCGGCGATCTTGGTTACCCGGCGCAAGAGGGTACCCCTTCAACTCTGAGCGCCCCGTCCGGCGCTGGCTTAACCGGAGCTTAACGCGCGTAGATGTCAGGTAAAGGGGGGTTGGCCGCCCGTTATCGGATCGTCGCATTTCGGCCAGGTGACCCGGCCGTGTCGACCGGGTCACCCACCGTCATGCCAGCAGCGCAGCGGAGGTGAACAGCTCCACGCCGACCTTGATCGCGCCCTCGTCGACGTCGAAGTCACCTTGATGCAGATCACGCTTTGACGTGTCCCCAACGGGCCGTACGCCCAACCTCGCCAGCGCGCCCGGAACCTTCTCCAGGTACCAGGAGAAGTCCTCGCCGCCCAGGCTCTGCTCCGTGTCCTCGACGGTGTGCGCGCCGTAGCGGGCCGTCATGGCGTCGCGCAGCAGCTCGGTCGAGTCCGCCTCGTTGACCACCGGCGGCACCCCGCGGTGGTACGTCAGCTCCCACTTCGCCCGGTACATGGCGGCCACCTGGTCGATCACCTCGTGGACCAGGTCGGGGGCCTCGTGCCAGGCGTTCAGGTCCAGGCAGCGGACCGTGCCCTCCAGCTCGGCGTGCTGCGGGATGACGTTGGCCGCGTGACCGGCCTCGATGCGGCCCCACACGATGCTCATCCCGGAACGGGGGTCGATCCGGCGGGCCAGCACGGCCGGCAGCTCGGTGGCCATCTTGGCGGTGGCCATCACCAGGTCGGTGGTCAGGTGGGGGCGGGCCGTGTGGCCGCCCGCGCCGTCCAGGGAGAGCTCCAGCCGGTCCACCGCGGAGGTGATCGATCCCTGGCGCAGCCCGATCCGCCCGACCTCGACCTTCGGGTCGCAGTGCAGGGCCAGGATCCGGCCCACGCCGTCCAGCGCGTCCGCCTTGATGGCGTCCAGCGCACCGCCCGGCATGACCTCCTCGGCCGGCTGGAACACCAGCCGTACAGGACGCCTCAGCTTGCCCTCGCGCTCCAGCTCCGCCAGTACCAGGCCCGCGCCGAGCACCACCGTGGTGTGCACGTCGTGGCCGCAGGCGTGCGCCCGGCCGGGGACGGTGGAGCGGTACTCCACACGCTTGGTGTCCGGGATCGGGAGCGCGTCGAGGTCCGCGCGCAGCGCCAGCCGCGGACGCTCCGGGTCGGTGGCGCCGATGTCGCACAGCAGGCCGGTGCCGCCGGGCATCACACGGGGCTTGAGGCCGGCCTGCTCCAGGCGGGCCTTCACCGCGGCGGTGGTACGGAACTCCTGCCGGCCCAGCTCGGGGTTCATGTGCAGGTCCCGCCGGAACGCCACGAGTTCGGCCCTGAGCCGCTCGGGCACGACGCCCAACAGCGCACCTTCGGGTGCGGCGGGAACTGTGGGCGCCACTGGCACGGGGTTTTCGGAGGGTTCGGAGGCTGAGTCGTTCACCTCCGACAGGCTAGACCGCATCTGTGCTCCTGATCGCTACATCGCCGTAAATTCATGCCGCGCGAGGAAGAAAAACTCCCCCGTCCGGCGCGTACCCCGCGCTGTACAGGGGTATGAACCTGGTTTATCCCTAGCCACTCCATAGTGGCCCAACGATCGCCCCGCCGCGAGGCAACGCCCTGTGACCGGCCCCGGGCGGCTCAGGCGAAGGCGGCGGGAACCCCGGATCCGGACGGCTCGGGGCAGGGGCGGCGCGGGCCCAGGAGCGTCCTCCCGCGTCGGCCGGGATACGCGGACGGCGCTGATCACCACGACGGCCCGGTACCTGTCCGAGGGCGGCCGAGCCGCACACGGATCCGGCCGACGCGGACGGCCCGCCGCGAGGCGACGGCCTGTGACCGGCCCCGGGCGGCTCAGGCGAAGGCGGCGGGAACCCCGGATCCGGACGGCTCGGGGGAGGGGCGGCGCGGGCCCAGGAGCCGCGCGTAGAGGTCGATGAGCGGCTCGGACTGCTTCTGCCAGGACCACTCGCGCAGCACGTCCGCACGCTCGTAGGCCTTGCGGTAGCGGCGCGGGTTGGTCAGCACGGCGCCGACGGCACGGACGAAGTCGGCGGTGTCCCCCGAGCGGAAGACCTCGCCGTTGCCGATCTCCAGGGTCGGCCGGGCCAGCACGCGGACGTCGCTGACCACCACGGGCAGCCGGGCGTGCGCGTACTCGAAGTAGCGGGCCGGGAGCGCGACCTGCCGGTCGGGGAGGCGGTGCACCGGGAGCACCCCGATGTCGGCCGAGGACAGGAAGCGCGGGATCTCGGCGGGCGGCACGTAGGGCAGCACGTGCAGCCGGCGGGCCACGCCCAGCTCGGCGGCGCGGCCGGTGAGGGTGCGGATCCACGGGTCGTCGAGGTCGGGGACGACCAGCGCGGCGTGCAGGTCGTACAGCTTGGGCAGCGCGTCGACGACCGTGAGCAGGCCGCGGGCGGGGCCGGCGGAGCCGCTGTGGACCAGCAGCGGGACCTCCGGGGCGAGGTGGCAGCGGTCGCGGACGCCGGGCGGCGGCGGCCGGG
>NZ_JARAVK010000177.1:0-19423 GCF_033792765.1 Streptomyces sp. PA03-6a
GCCCATGGGGGTCCCCCCGGCCGAAGGCTGGGGGAGGGCACCGGCGCGGCCCCGACCCAGGCACACGATGCGAGACCCGCACTGACCGCGCCGGGCAATCGGGAGGGCGGCGGGGAAACCCCCAACAGCAACCACAACGCACCCGCACACACCAACTCACCGCACCGCAAGGTCCTGCAGCCCCACAACGCGAAGCAACCGCAACCGCTCGTAGGACTCGCTCCCCGGCCGCGCCGTGTACACGATCAACCGCTGATCATGCTCCGCACTGAGCAGCACCTCGCACTCCAGCTCCATCAGCCCCACCACCGGATGCTGGAACCGCTTCACATCCGCGCGCCGCACGGCGACCACGTGCTCGTCCCACAGCCTCGAGAACTCCGCGCTGCGCCCCCGCAGTTCCGCGACCAGCGCGCCCGCGCGCGCGTCGTCGGGCCGGGCGGCCAGGACCGCACGCAGGTGGGCGACGTGACGCCGGGCGTGCTCCTCCCGGTCCCCCGGAGGGAAGAGCTCGCGCGCCGCCGGGTCGAGGAAGAAGCGGCGGACGATGTTGCGCTCCCCCGGTGGCCGGGAGGCCGCGTCGCCGACGAGCGCCGCGGCCATCGCGTTCTGGGCGAGGACGTCCCCCGCGTCGCTGACGACCTGCGCCGGGGTGTCGTCGAGCCGGTCCAGCACCAGCAGCAGTCCGGGCCGTACGTGCCCCGTGGCGCCGGCGTCGCCGGCGCCACGGGTGTCGCGGGGCGGTTCCTCGCCGGCCAGGTGGAAGAGGTGGTCCCGTTCGTCCTCGGACAGGCGCAGCGCACGGGCGAGCGCGCCCAGGATCTGCCGGGACGGCCGGGGGCCCCGTGACTGTTCGAGCCGGGTGTAGTAGTCCGCGGACATCCCGGCGAGCTGGGCGACCTCCTCGCGGCGCAGCCCGGGGGTGCGCCGCCGGACGCCGACCGACAGGCCCACGTCGGAGGGGGCGAGGCGGGCGCGGCTGCGGCGCAGGAAGTCGGCGAGCTGCGCGCGGTCGATGTCCACGTTTCAAGCATCCCGCCGGGCCGGGACCTTATCCAGGGAGTGTCGGTCCCCGGATGCGGAGGTCTCTCCCGCGGCGCCGCGGGCCGCCGCAGCCTGGTCGCGTGACGGCGACGAGAGGGGACCGAGGATGCTGACGCTGGTGACGGGGGCGACCGGTCGGGTCGGCAGCCGCTTCGTGCCGAGGCTGCTCCAGTGGTGCCGCCCGGGCGAGGAGGTGCGGCTGCTCGTGCGGGACGCGGAGCGGGGCGAGGGGCTCGCCCGGCTGGGGGCGCGGATCGCGGCCGGGGACCTGCGGGACCCGGAGGACCTGCGCAAGGCCCTGGCGGGCGTGGATGCGGTCGTGCACCTGGCGGCGGTGTTCCGGGACGGCTCGCAGGAGGGCACCTGGGCAGTGAACCGCGATGCCACGCTGGCCCTGGCGCGGGCGGCCGCCGAGGCCGGGGCGAGGCGTTTCGTGCAGGCGAGCACGAACCTGGTGTACGGCGAGGGCCGGGGCCGCCCCCTTGTGGAGGACGACGCGAGCGTGCCGGGCGGCCCGATGTGGGGCGCGTACCCCGCGTCGAAGGCGGAGGCCGAGCGGGGGCTGCTGGAGCTCCACCGCGAGCTGGGCCTGGACGTCCGCATCGGCCGGCTGGCCTTCGTGTACGGCGACGGCGATCCGCACCTGGCGCAGTCCCTGCGCTGGGCGGGCGGCTGGGCGGCGCACCAGCGGCTGCACATGGTGCACCACGCGGACGTGGCCCAGGGCCTGCTGCGGCTGCTGCGGGCCCCCGGCATCGGAGGCCGGGCGTACAACATCGCCGACGACGCGCCGGTGTCGGCGGTGGAACTGCACTGGGTGAACGGCGCCGAGGTCCCGGGCGGCATGGCGGGGCGGGCGGCGGGCGATCCGTGGGACGGCGTGGTGTCGAACCTGCGCATCAGGGAGGAGCTGGGCTTCCGCCCGCAGTATCCGTCGGTGTGGACGGCCCGCGACGCGGGCGCGCTCTGACTCACCCGATCCGGGGACGCCACGGCCGCCGTGCCGCACACGCCGCCCGGCCTGCTGGGACGCTGTGCCCATGACGACGGCACGGCGGCCGGCCCCGGTGGGGGTGGGCCAGGTGGTGGCGCGCATGCGCGCGCTCGGCACGGCGCTCCCGCCGGGGGACGGGGTGGCGGTGTTCAACCGTGTCTACCTGTCGGTCACGGAGGAGATGGACGGCCGGCTGGCGGCGGGCGGCTTCGGCGATCCCGTCGCCGCCGCCGTGCTGGCCGCCCGCTTCGCCGCCCGTTACCTGCGGGCGGTCGACGGCGCGACCGACCGCCGTGCCGTCCCTGCCTGCTGGCGGCCGCTGCTGCAGTTGCGCGGGCACCGCGGCGTCCGCCCGCTGCAGTTCGCGCTGGCCGGGATCAACGCGCACGTGGGTCACGACCTGGCGCTCGCGGTGGTGGACACCTGCTCCGCGCTGGGGTGCGAGCCGCCTTCCCTGGAACGGGACTTCGACCGCGTGGGCGATCTGCTGACGTCCGTGGAGGAACGCGTCAGGGAGGAGCTGATGCCCGGCCCCGATCTGCTGGACCTCGCCGACCCGCTGACCCATCTCGCCGGTTCCTGGAGCCTGGAACGCGCGCGGGACGCGGCATGGGCCGCGTCCCGCGTGCTGTGGTCGCTGCGCGGACTGCCCGAGGTGTACGGGGAGTTCGCCGAGAAGCTCGACTCCGGGGTCGGGCTGGTGGGGCGCTTCCTGCTGACCCCGCTGGGCCGCTGAGGGGTGGTGCGTCAGTCCTCGTCGAGCATGACCGGCGCGATCTCGTCGTAGAGGTCGCCCGGGCCCGGGTTGGTCGGGTCCGTGGTGCCGCCGAACTGGTGCATCACGCCCCACACGGCGTTGAGCGCGGTCTGCACGGCGCCCTCGGCCCAGCCCGCGGTCCAGGAGATGTCGTCGCCCGCGAGGTAGATGCCGCGCTTGTCCTCGGGGAGGGTGTCCTGCATGAAGTGGGTGAACAGGCGCCGCTGGTAGCGGTAGTGACCGGGCAGGTTCGCCTTGAACGCGCCCATGAAGTAGGGCTCGTTCTCCCACGAGACGGTCACCGGGTTGCCGATGATGTGCCCGCGGATGTCGACCTTCGGGTAGATCTCGCCGAGCGACTTGAGCATGACCTCCATGCGCTCGGACGCGCTCAGCGGCAGCCACTTGAGGCTGTCGTCGCCCCACGTGTACGACAGGCAGATCACGGCCGGCTCGTCCGGGCCGTTGTCCAGCAGGTAGGTGCCGCGGGTCATGCGGTCGGTGAGCGTCATGCTCATCACGTCGCGGCCCGTCTGCTCGTCCTTGTCCAGCCAGAACGGCCGGTCGACCGGGACGAAGAGCTTGCTGGACTCCATGTAGTGGGTGCGCTCGATCGCCGTCCAGTGGTCGATCGGGAAGAGCGAGTCGTCGCAGTCGATCTTGCTGAGCAGCATCCAGCTCTGCGCGGTGAAGATCGCGGCGCGGTAGGTGCGGATGTCGCCGTCGGCGTCGGTGACGGTGATCCGGTTGCCGGCGGTGCGGTGCAGGCGGGTCACGGCCGGGCGGGGGTCGCCGCCGTGCAGGGACTTCAGCGAGGTGCCGAGCGGCCAGTGGACGATCTTCTGCGGCTCGCGTTCCCACAGCCGCAGCGGCAGCTGCTGGCTGCCGCCGACGATGCCGCGGTGGTGGTCGTCGGCCTCGGTGTAGACGACGCGCAGGATCTCCAGGATGGAGTTGGGGAAGTCGGTGTCCCAGCCGCCGGTGCCGAAGCCGACCTGGCCGAAGATCTCCCGGTGGCGGAAGGACTTGAACGCCTCGGAGTCGCAGAGGAAGCCGTAGAAGGTCTGGTTGTCGAGCTTCTCGACCAGCTTCGCCCAGATCTCGCGGATGCGCGGGACGTCGCGCTCACGCATGGCGCGGTTCATGTCGGAGAAGTCCGCGCCCTCCTCCAGGCAGGCGTTCCAGGCGTGCGCGACGTCGCGGTAGACCTGCGGCAGGTCGTCGATGGTCTGCGCGTAGTGGGACTCGCCCTTGAGGTCGACGACGGTCGACGGGGTCTCGGGGGCGAGCGGGTTGGGGAAGGGCGTGGTCTCCAGCCCCACCAGGTCGATGTAGTGCTGCAGGGCGGTGGAGGACGGCGGGAAGCGCATCGCGCCCATCTCCGCGGTCAGGTTCCCGTCGCAGCCCTCGAAGCCGACGGTGCGCAGCCGGCCGCCGATCCGGTCGGCCTCGTAGACGACGGGCCTCAGGCCCATCTTCATCAGCTCGTACGCGGCGACGATGCCGGACAGGCCGCCACCGATGACCGCGACCTCCGCGCCGTGTTCGGTCGCCGGTATGGAGCCGAGGCCCGCGGCGCTCGCCAGGAAGTCGTCGTAGGCGAACGGGAAGTCCGGGCCGAACATGGTGATCGGCGGGGCCGACCGCACCTCGGGGTGCTGCTCGTCGTGGACCGCGGTGGGCACCGTGGACGTCATGGCGTGGTTCTCCTGGCTGTGAAGCGGTCAGGCGGGGCGGTGGCGGGGGAAGGGGGGCGCGATCAGCCCAGCGAGCGGTACAGCTCGGGGCGGCGGTCCTGGAGGTAGGGCGTCTCCTCGCGGACCGCGCGCAGGAGGTCCGGGTCGGCGTCGGCGACGACCAGCTCCTCGGTGGCTCCGGCCCGGGCGCGCACGGCGCCGTCGGGTCCGGCGAGGCAGCTCTGCCCCGCGAAGTCGAAGTCGCCCTCGGGGCCACAGCGGTTGGCGTAGGCGACGTGCAGCTGGCTCTCGTACGCGCGGGCCGGCACCAGGGTCTGCGGGACGAACTCGTAGGGCCGCATCAGCGCGGTGGGCACGGCGAGCAGTTGGGTGCCGGCGAGGGCGTGGGCCCGCACGGTCTCCGGGAACTCGACGTCGTAGCAGATGAGGAGGCCGATCCGGACGCCGTCGAGCTCGGCCTGGACGACGGCGTCGTCGCCGGGGGTGAACCAGGTGCGCTCGAAGTCGCCGAAGAGGTGGGTCTTGCGGTAGTTGGCGAGGCGTCCGCCGTCCGGCCCGATCAGCTGGGCGGAGTTGAAGACGCCGCAGCCGTCGCGCTCGGGGTAGCCGTAGACGATGCCCAGGCCGTGCTCGGCGGCGATCCGGCCGACCCGGGCGGCGGCGGGCCCGTCGGCCGCCTCGGCGAGGCCCGGGACCGCGTCGCCGAGGGCGTAGCCGGTCAGGTACATCTCGGGCGTGACGAGCAGGCGGGCTCCCGCGGCGGAGGCCCGGCGCGCGGCGGCGTCGAGCGCGGCCAGGCTGTCGTCCACGGAGGAGGGGACGCCGCTCGGGCCTTGGTACAGCGCGGTGCGCAGCGGCGCCATGGAGCCTCTTTCGCCTGGTGGGGAGCGTGTTCCGGGTCTGCCTCGACGGTACGATTCCGGGCCTCGTGGCGACAAGACGCGTCCGTTGCGCACCGACCGCCGATTCGTTGCGCGCCGGGGCCCGGCGGCGGCGATTCGTTGCGCGGGTGCGGCCGGACCCGGCTCCCCGGCCGGGCCCGCGCGCGGTCACGGCTCCGGCTGGTCCGGCACTCCCGTGTAGCGGCGCAGCAGCGGCGACAGCACCAGGACGGACTTGGTGCGCTCCACGAAGGGCTCGCCGGCGATCCGCTCCAGGACGCGCTCGAAGTGGCGCACGTCGGCGGCGTAGATCTGGACGACGGCGTCCGCCTCGCCGGTGACGGTCGAGGCGGACGCCACCTCCGGGTAGCGCGACAGGCCGCGCCGGATGTCGTCGGGCGAGGTGTTGTGGCGGCAGTAGAGCTCGACGAACGCCTCGGTCTCCCAGCCCAGCGCGGAGGGCTCGACACGGACGGTGAAACCCGTGATGGCGCCCTCCGCCAGCAGCCGGTCGACCCGGCGCTTGACGGCGGGGGCGGAGAGCCCGACGAGCGAGCCGATGTCGGCGAAGGAGCGGCGGGCGTCCTCGGCGAGGGCGTGGACGATGCGTTCGTCGAGTTCGTTCAGTCGCACTGGGGGTGGGTCACTTCTCTTCGCGAGCGAGCTGGGAACGGCGCGTGCCGTACGCACACCAGACTACGAGGCCGCCGCCGTCCACCCGGCGGAGCACTCCCGGGTGATCGCGCCCGAGGCAGGGACGCGGGTGCCCCCGTCCGCGGAAGCGGACGGGGGCACCCGAGCAGCGGTGCCGACTACTGCCAGCTGGCGTGCAGCGGCTTGCCCTCGGCGTAGCCGGCGGCGCTCTGGATGCCGACGACGGCCTTCTCGGCGAACTCGGCGAGGTTGGCGGCCCCGGCGTAGGTGCAGGAGCTGCGGACGCCCGCGATGATCGAGTCGATGAGGTCCTCGACGCCCGGGCGGCCCGGGTCGAGGAACATCCGCGAGGTGGAGATGCCCTCCTCGAACAGCCCCTTGCGGGCGCGGTCGTACGCGGACTCCTCGCTCGTGCGGTTGGCCACGGCGCGGGCGGAGGCCATGCCGAAGCTCTCCTTGTACGGCCGGCCGTCGGCGGTCTGCTGCAGGTCGCCGGGCGACTCGTAGGTGCCCGCGAACCAGGAGCCGATCATGACGTTGGACGCGCCGGCGGCGAGCGCCATCGCGACGTCGCGCGGGTGCCGGACGCCGCCGTCGGCCCAGACGTGCTTGCCGTGCCGGGCGGCCTCGGCGGCGCACTCCATGACGGCGGAGAACTGGGGCCGGCCCACGCCGGTCATCATGCGGGTGGTGCACATGGCGCCCGGGCCCACGCCGACCTTGACGATGTCGGCACCGGCCTCGATCAGGTCGCGCACGCCCTCGGCGGAGACGACGTTGCCGGCCACGACCGGCACCTGCGGGTCCAGGGCGCGGACGGCCTTCACGGCCTGGATCATGCTCTCCTGGTGCCCGTGGGCGGTGTCGACGACGAGCGTGTCCACTCCCGCGTCGAGCAACTGCTTGGCCTTGCCCGCCACGTCGCCGTTGATGCCGACGGCGGCGGCGATGCGCAGCCGCCCGCCGGCGTCGGTGGCGGGGGTGTACAGGGTGGCGCGCAGCGCTGCCTTGCGGGTCAGGATGCCGGCCAGCCTGCCGTCGGCGTCCACCGCGGGGGCGAGCTTGCGGTTGGCCTCCTCCAGGCGGTTGAAGGCCTCGCGGGGGTCGATGTCCGCGGGCAGCAGCAGGAGGTCCTTGGACATCACCACGGAGACCTGGGTGAAGCGGTCCACGCCGGTGAGGTCGTGCTCGGTGACGATGCCGACCGGACGGCCGTCCTCGACGACGACCGCGGCGCCGTGGGCCCGCTTGGGCAGTAGCGCCAGGGCGTCGGCGACGGTGGCGTGGGGGCCGAGCACGATCGGGGTGTCGAGCACGAGGTGCCGCTGCTTCACCCAGCTGATCACCTCGGCGATCACCTCGATCGGGATGTCCTGGGGGATGACCACCAGACCTCCGCGCCGGGCGACGGTCTCGGCCATGCGGCGACCGGCGATGGCGGTCATGTTGGCGACCACGAGCGGGATGGTGGTACCGGTGCCGTCCGGGGCCGAGAGGTCGACCGCCTGGCGGGAACCCACCGCCGAGCGGCTGGGGACCATGAACACGTCGTCGTACGTCAGGTCGTACGGAGGCTTTGCATCATTGAGGAAACGCACGTACTTCATTTTTGCACGGACCGGGCCGGAACGAACACGGAGGAAACTCCGGCGCTCACGAAGGGTCGCTCGTAGGTTCCTCCAGGACGACCTCGAAGGGGAGCAGGGCCGGGTCGTGGAAGGCGGCGGCGTCCGCGAGGACCTTGCGCGCGGTCCGCCACTGCTCCGGTTCGGCCGCCGCGAAGTCGGGCCAGCCGCGGACGACCAGGCGGAGCCCGCCCCGCGCGGGGTCGGGCAGGTCGGTGAGGCAGTCGTACAGGGCGTCCCAGTTGCGGCCGAACCAGCCGGGCAGCCGCAACTGCTCGGCGCAGCGGTCCATGAACGCGCTCTTGGTGGTGACCCCGTGCAGGTCCAGCACCGTCGTTGCCGTCATCTGCGGACCGTCCTGAAGCTCTGGTAGTGGTCGTCGGTGTAGTAGACCTCCCCGCCGGAGCCGGTGACGAAGCGCCGGGCGCCACGGTCGCTCGTCCCCGGGGTCGGGACGGTGTACTCGTGGTAGTAGCCGCGCGGGTGCGCGGGCAGCAGGCCCTCGATGTTCCCGAAGACGGTGCCGTCCTTCGCGTACGGGAAGGGGCCGCCCGCGTCGATCAGCCGGAGCGTCTCGCGGGCCTCGGGCGGCAGGCTCGTGACGGCCACCGTGGGCAGCGCCCCCACGGGTTCGGTGGCGGGCGGGGAGCAGCCGGTGAGCAGCAGCGCGAGGCAGCCCAGCAGGGCGAGGGCGATCACGGAGGCACGGCGGACGGGGCCGGTCGGCATGCCGCGATGCTGCCACAGCCCACGACGCCCGCCGCGCACGGCGCGCGAGCGGACGGTCGGCGGTCGGCGGTGGACTAGAACTCGCGGAGCGCCTCGGGGTCCGCGCGGTCGAGGGCGGGCCGCGGCATGGGCGCGGTGGAGTCCAGCAGGTAGTCGGCGGCGGCGGTGTCCGTCACGATGCTGGTGACCAGGCCGGACCGGAGCACGGCGTCGACCGCGGCGGCCTTGCGCAGCCCGCCGGCGATGGCGAGCACCTCGGGGATGCGGCGCAGCCGGTCCGCCTCGATCGTGATGCAGCGCTCGCCCAGGTCACGGCCGACCAGCAGGCCCTCGGCGTCGAAGAGGTGCGAGGACATCTCCGCGGCGACGCCGAGGGAGGCGTAGTGCTCCCGCTCGGCGTCGGTCAGGGCGTCGTGGACGGTGGAGATGCCGGCCGCCCAGGAGCCGATCGACACCACGGCCACGGTGACCTTGTCGAAGTAGCTCATGGCGGCCGCGATGCCGCTCTGGGCGCGCAGCGCCGCCGCCGTCGCCGGGTCGGGCAGCACCATGGGGGCGTACATGGGGTGGGTCTCGCCGCCGGAGACGGCCGCGGCGGTGCGGACCGCCTCGACCGAGCCTCGGTCGGCGGTGCCGGCGTCGTACACGCCGGTGAGCTGGACGACCGTGCACGGCGGCAGGCGGTCGAGGGCGTTGGCCATGGTGATGATGGAGCGCCCCCAGGCGAGGCCGAGCACGTCGCCCTCGCTGACCAGCTCGCCGAGCAGCTGCGCGGCGACCGCGCCCAGGTTCTCCGGGTCGGGGCCGTCGGTCTCGTCGGCGGGCGACTCGACGACGACGGCGTGCCGCAGCCCGTAGCGGGCGCGCAGGGCGTCGGAGCGTTCGGCGTCGAGCTCGGCGGGGACCCTGATCTCGATGCGCACGAGGTCACGTTCGAGGGCCGTCTCCAGGACCCGCGCCACCTTGAAGCGGCTCACGCCGAACTCCTCGGCGATCTGGATCTTGGATTTTCCCTCCAGGTAGAAGCGGCGGGCCATCGCCGCCGCCTGGACCATCTCGCCGGGGCCCATGCGCACCCCTGTGCGGCCTGTGGTCACGTTCTCTCCCCAGTTGCCCATCTGATCGGCTCCGCGCTCATCCTCGCACGTACTCCGGAGTACCGGAGCACGCTGCCCACTCAGTGGTCAGTGCGCGCAGGCGGCCGCCGCCTGCTTGCGCAGCCCCCGTACCGCCTCGGCCGGGTCCTCGGCTCCGTAGACGGCCGAACCGGCCACGAAGACGTCCGCTCCGGCCTCGGCGCAGCGCTCGATGGTGGCGGCCGAGACGCCGCCGTCGACCTGCAGCCACAGGTCCAGCCCGTGCTTGTCGATCAGCTTCCGGGCACGCCGGATCTTGGGCAGCATGATGTCGAGGAAGGCCTGACCGCCGAAGCCCGGCTCCACGGTCATGATCAGCAGCATGTCGAGCTCAGGCAGCAGGTCCTCGTACGGCTCGACCGGCGTCGCCGGCCTGAGCGCCATCGAGGCCCGCGCGCCCTTGGCGCGGATCTCCCGGGCCAGGCGCACCGGCGCGGCGGCCGCCTCGACGTGGAAGGTGACGGAACCCGCGCCCGCCTCGACGTAGGCCGGGGCCCAGCGGTCCGGATCGGCGATCATCAGATGGCAGTCGAGCGGGGTCTTCGTCGCCTTGTGGAGGGACTCCACGACCGGCACGCCGAGCGTCAGGTTGGGGACGAAGTGATTGTCCATCACGTCGACGTGGAGCCAGTCCGCGCCTTCGACGGCCCGCGCCTCGTCGGCGAGGCGCGCGAAGTCGGCGGAGAGAATACTGGGGTTGATCTGCACGGCCATGGTCCCAGTATGGCGGTGCCGGGCGCTTCCCCGCGCACCGGGCGGACGGCTGTGGAAAACCTCCCCGCACGCCCCGTCCGGGCGTGGGATGCCGTGCGGATCGGGAGCACTCCTCGGGGGACGCCTTGGCGAGGCGGAGGTGGCGGGTGTGAAGGCTCCACACGGCTGGGCGGTCCTGGTCTGCGGCCGGCGCGGCAAATGGGTCGTGCTCGCGCTCTGGCTGGTCCTGCTGGTGGCGGTGGCGCCGCTGGCCCAGAAGCTCACGGACGCGCAGCAGAACGACTCCTCCTCCTGGCTGCCGGGCAACGCGGAGTCCACCCAGGTCCTGGAACTGCAGAAGCGGTTCCTGCCCGACACCGCCCCCGCCGTCGTGGTCTACGCGCGCCCCGGCGGACTGACCGACGGCGACCGTGCGACGGTCGGTCAGGACGCCGCGCAGATACGGCGGATGACCGGGCACGGCGTCTTCGGCGGCCGCACCGTCGGCCCGGTGTACGAGGAACGCGCCGCCGGCCCGCGCGCCGCGCAGCTCATCGTCCCCATCGGTGTGGACGAGGGCGGCTGGACGGGCATCGCGGACGCGGTCGCCGACATCCGCGCCGTCACCGGCGACGGCACCAGCGGCCTCGAGGTGCACATCACCGGACCGGGTGGCTTCGCGGCCGACTCCGCCGAGGCCTTCGAGGGCATCGACGGCACCCTGCTGTACAGCGCGCTCGCCGTGGTCGTCGTCATCCTGCTGTTGACCTACCGCAGCGTCACCCTCATCCTGCTGCCGGTCGTCTCGGTCGTCGGGGCGCTGTTCACGGCGCAGGCGGCGGTCTACCTGCTGGCCGAGCACGCCGACCTCGTCGTCAACGCGCAGAGCGCGGGCATCCTCACCGTCCTGGTGTTCGGCGCCGGCACGGACTACGCGCTGCTGCTGGTCGCCCGCTACCGCGAGGAACTGCGCCGCCACGAGGACCGCCACGACGCCATGGCGCTGGCCCTGCACCGGGCGGGGCCGGCGATCGTCGCCAGTGCCGCCACGGTCGCGGTGAGCATGCTGTGCCTGCTGGCCGCCGAGATGAACTCGACCTCCGGGCTCGGGCCTGTCGCCGCCGTCATCGGCCTGGCCGCCATGCTGACGCTCTTCCCCGCCCTGCTCGTCGTCGTGGGCCGCTGGGTGTTCTGGCCCGCCGTCCCGCACGCCGGTTCCGCCGAGCCCACCCGGAACGGGGTGTGGTCAGGGGTGGGCCGCCGCATCGACCGCCGGCCGCGCACGGTGTGGGTGGGCACCGCCGCCGTACTGGCCGCGCTCTCGCTGGGCGTGATCGGTCTGGAGGCGGCGGGCCTGAGCAACGCCCAGAGCTTCACCGGGACCCCCGACTCCGTCACCGGCCAGCAGGTCGAGTCCCGCTACTTCCCCGCCGGCTCGGGACAGCCGCTGGTGGTGATCGCCGACGCGGGTGCGGCGGAGCAGGTCAAGGCCGCGCTCGACGGCATCGAGGGCGTCGCACCGGGCTCCGCTGTCGTACCGAAGGGCGCACCCGCGCAGAAGGACGGCCGGGTCTACCTGGAGGCCACGCTCACCGACCCGGCCGACAGCCAGGCCGCCGAGGACACCGTGGACCGCGCTCGCGGGACCCTGCACGCCGTACCGGGTGCCGACGCCAAGGTCGGCGGCGGTACGGCGGCACTGCTCGACGCGGGCCGCGCCGCGGCGCACGACAACGAGCTGCTCATCCCCATGATCCTCGTCGTCGTGCTGGTGATCCTGAGCATCCTGCTGCGGGCCCTCACCGCCCCGCTGGTGCTCATCGCGACCGTGGTGCTCTCCTTCGCCGCCGCGCTCGGCGTCAGCGTGCTCGCCTTCCGCCACGTCTTCGGCTTCCAGGGCGAGGACACGGCCTTCCCGCTGTTCGTCTTCGTGTTCCTGGTGGCGCTGGGCATCGACTACAACATCTTCCTGATGACGCGGATCCGCGAGGAGAGCGCGCTGTCCGGGACCCGCGAGGGGACCCTCACCGGCCTCGCGGCGACCGGCGGTGTCATCACCTCCGCGGGCCTGGTGCTCGCCGGCACGTTCGCGGCCCTGGCGACACTGCCCGTCGTGGGCTTCGCGGAGATCGGCTTCGCGGTGGCCTTCGGCGTCCTGCTGGACACCTTGGTCGTGCGGTCGGTGCTGGTGACCGCGCTCACCCTCGACCTGCGGCACCGCGTGTGGTGGCCGAGCCGCCTGGACCGCCCCCGCACTGGGGCACCGGCCGGGGAACCGGCCGGGGAACCGGCCGGGGAACCGGCCGGGGAACCGGCCGGGGAACCGGCCGGGGAACCGGCCGGGGAACCGGCCGCGCCCGCCGCCCCGCACGCCGGTCCGTGACGTCCGCCGGACAGCAGTGACCGCCCGCGCCGGGCGCGGGCGGTCACGTGCGGCACGGCAGGTGTCACGCGTTGGGACGCTTGCCGTGGTTGGCGCCCTTCTTCTTCCGGGCGCGCCGCTTGTTGCCTCGCTTGGACATGATGCCCAACCCTCTCGTACAGGACATTTCGACCGCGGTCAGTCTATGACCGCCCCCGGCGTGCGGCACGTCAGCGACGCTCCGCGCGCGAAGGCCCGGTCAGTCCGGGAAGTGCTCGCGCATGAAGGCGTTGCGGAAGACCCCTGAGGGGTCGAACCGGGCGACGAGCTGCCGGAAGTCGTCGTAGCGCGGGTAGAGCTCGCGCAGTGCGGCGGGCGACGGGGTGAAGAACTTGCCCCAGTGCGGACGGGCGGAGAAGGGGCGCAGGGCTTCCTCGACGACCTGGACCGCCCGCGTCACCGCCGCGACGTCCGGGGTCCAGGTGAAGTGGAAGGCGACGCTGTCACGTCCGTGGGCGGGGCTGAGCCAGAGGGAGTCGGCCGCCACGGTGCGGATCTCGCCGATCAACACTTCGGACGAGAACCGCTCCCGCACCCGCCACAGGGCGTCGAACGCCGCCACCGCGTCGCGCCGGTCGACGAAGAACTCCGACTGGATCTCCTCGCCGCTGCTCGGGGTGAACTCCAGGCGGAAGTGGGGCAACCGCTCGTACCAGGGGCCGGCCAGGCCCTGCTGCGGGGTGCAGTGCGTGCCGGGCATCCCCGGGATCGGGTGCCGTGGCCCGTCGGCCGCGGTGGCCCCCAACCACGTCTGCGGTACGGGCTCGGCCCCGTCGGCGTCGACCCGCTCCTTGAGCCACACCTGGTCGACGGCGCGGTCCCGCCAGCGGGTGAAGACCGACACGCTGTACCCCGCCGACATCACCGTGTCGAAGTTCCCGAGGAACTCCTCCTTCGGCATGTCCTCGTAGACGGTCTGGCGCACGGCGAAGGACGGGACGAGGTCGAGGGTCAGCCGGGTCACGACGCCCAGTGCGCCCAGGGCGACGACGGAGCCGTCGAAGTCGGGCTCGCCGCGACGGATCTCGGCGAGCCCGCCGTCGGCGGTGACCATGGTCAGCGCGCTGACCGCGCCGGCCAGGCAGCGCCGGCCGGTGCCGGAACCGTGCGTGCCGGTGGCGCACGCACCGGCGACGGAGATGTGCGGCAGGGAGCCGAGGTTGTGCAGCGCCAGACCCGCCTCGTCGATCGTGCGGACGATCTCGCCGAAGCGCAGCCCCGAGGCGACCGTCGCGGTACGGGCGGTGCGGTCGACGTCGATCACGGCGGGCAGCCGCGAGGTCGAGACGTGCTCGCCGTCGGTGTCGGCGACGGTGCTGAAGGAGTGCCGGGTCCCGAGGGCGCGCACCCGTGGGGACCGGGCCACGATCTCCTGCAGTTCGGTGACGGACTCGGGGTGGTGGAGGCTTCGTGCGGTGAAGGCGACGTTGCCGCCCCAGTTGCTCTCCGCGGGCATTGCGGTCGTTCCTTCCTGTACGGCCCGGCTGCCGGCGGCCGCGCGGCGCGCGGCCTGCCGGATCAGTGGTTCGGGGCCTGCCGTTCCAGGATGATTCTCGCCGCTGGGGCCGGGGGCGCAGGACAGGGGTGTGTCGTGGCGCCGCGGGGGCCGGGCCCGCCCGTTCCTTCAAGTCTTGACGTGACCCCGTCATCCTGGCATGGTCTAGACCTAGCTGGGCTCAACGGGACGGCGCAGCAGGGAAGTCCACGCCGCCCCGGACACGACGTACGCCGCGCCGCGCCCGTGCGTGACCTCCTCGGAAAGACCCGTGCCCGCCGTGCGGAGCACCCCCCGCCAAGCTCCCTCCCCCACGACCGCGGCCTCCGGCCGGGTAAGGAGCGACTCCCCCATGTCCACGTCCCTCGCCGGACGGCTCCCCGCAGGGCGTACCGTCCTGGGTCCGTCCGCGGTGTTCGCCGTCCTCGCGGCGCTCCTGGCCACCTTGTTCGTCGCGACGCCGACCGCCCGCGCGGCGGACGGCCAGATCAGCGGCCTGGCGGGCAAGTGCGTCGACGTCGCCGCGGCCAACAGCGCCAACGGCACCGCCGTACAGCTCTACGACTGCAACGGGACCAACGCCCAGCGCTGGTCCAACCCCGGCGACGGCACGCTGCGCGCGCTCGGCAAGTGCCTCGACGTCGTCGACCGCGGCACCGCCGACGGGGCCGCGGTCCAGTTGTGGGACTGCGCGGGCAGTGCCAACCAGCAGTGGGTCGTCACCGCTGCGCGCGACATCGTCAACCCCGCCGCCAACAAGTGCCTGGACGTCCGGGACAACAACTCCGCCAACGCCACCCGGCTGCAGATCTGGACCTGCACCGGCGGGGCGAACCAGAAGTGGAACGCCCCCGCGAGCGGCGGTGGCGGCACGAACCCGTCCGGATTCGTCGTCAGCGAGGCCCAGTTCAACCAGATGTTCCCGGGCCGCAACGGCTTCTACACCTACAGCGGCCTGGTCGCGGCCCTGAGCTCCTACCCGGGCTTCGCCAACTCCGGCAGCGACACCGTGAAGAAGCAGGAGGCCGCCGCCTTCCTCGCCAACGTCAGCCACGAGACGGGCGGGCTGGTCTACGTGGTCGAGCAGAACACGGCCAACTACCCGCACTACTGCGACTGGGGCCAGCCCTACGGCTGCCCGGCCGGCCAGGCCGCGTACTACGGCCGCGGACCGATCCAGCTCAGCTGGAACTTCAACTACAAGGCGGCCGGCGACGCCCTCGGCATCGACCTGCTGGGCAACCCCTGGCGCGTGGAGCAGGACGCGGCCGTGGCCTGGCGCACGGGCCTTTGGTACTGGAACACCCAGAGCGGCCCCGGCACCATGACCCCGCACAACGCCATGGTGAACCAGGCGGGCTTCGGCCAGACGATCCGCTCCATCAACGGGTCCCTGGAATGCGACGGCCGCAACCCGGCCCAGGTGCAGAGCCGGGTGAGCAAGTACCAGCAGTTCACGGCGATCCTGGGCGTCGGCCAGGGTGCCAACCTCTATTGCTGAGCCTCCGCCGCGCGGGTGCGGCCCGGACGTCCGGGCCGCACCCGCGTGCGGTCATTCCCCGGTGCGGCGCAGCAGGGCGAGGTACATCGCGTCGGTGCCGTGCAGGTGGGGCCAGAGCTGGACGTCGGGGCCCTCGCCGAGGTCGGGGACCCCGGGCATGAGGGGGCGGGCGTCGACGAATTCGGCGGGGACGGCCCCCGGCTGGCCCAGGACGTCCTCCACGACGGCACGGGTCTCGGCCGGATGCGGGGAGCAGGTCGCGTAACCGACGACCCCGCCAACGCGCACCGCGCGCAGGGCGGACTCCAGCAGGCCGCGCTGCAGGGGCGCGAACCCCGGGACGTCCTCGGCGCGCCGGCGCCAGCGCGCCTCGGGGCGGCGGCGCAGGGCGCCGAGGCCGGTGCAGGGCACGTCGACCAGGACACGGTCGAAGGCGCCCGGGCGCCAGGCGGGCCGGGTGCCGTCGGCGACGATCACCTCGAACGGCCCGGGGTTGCCGGCCAGGGCGCGGGCCACCAGCCGGGCCCGGTGCAGCTGCTTCTCGGAGGCGACCAGGGCCGCCCCACGCTCCGCGGCGAGCGCGCCGAGCAGGGCCGCCTTGCCGCCGGGGCCGGCGCAGCCGTCCAGCCAGAGCCGGTCGGGGCCCTCGCCGAGCGGGGCCGCGGCCAGGGCGGCGGCGACGAGCTGGCTGCCCTCGTCCTGGACGCCGGCGCGGCCCTCGCGCACCGCCTCGATGGTCGCGGGGTCGCCGCCCTCGGCGAGCCGGACCGCCCACGGGGACCAGCGGCCGGGGAGGGTGGCGTCCTCGGGAAGCGCGTCGGCGAGCTCCTGCGGGGTGGCGCGGCCGGGGCGCGCGACGAGGGTGACCTCGGGGCGCTCGTTGTCGGCCGCGAGCAGCTCCTCCATGCCCGCGCGGCCGCCACCGAGGGCGTCCCACAGGGCCGAGACGATCCAGCGCGGGTGCGAGTGGACGACGGCGAGGTGGTCCTCGGGGTCCTCGTCGTAGGGCGGCGCCACCTCGTCCAGCCAGGCGTCGAGCTCCTGTGCGGCGATCCGGCGCAGCACCGCGTTGACGAACTTCGCGCGCCCGTCGCCGAGGACCACGCGGGCCAGCTCGACGGTGGCGGAGACGGCGGCGTGGCTGGGGATGCGGGTGCCCAGGAGCTGGTGGGCGCCGAGCGACAGCACGTCCAGCACGGGCGGGTCGACCTCGCGCAGCGGCCGGTCGACGCAGGCCGCGATCACGGCGTCGTACGTGCCCCGACGGCGCAGGGTGCCGTAGACCAGCTCGGTGGCGAGGGCCGCGTCGCGCCGGTCGAACTCCCGGCCCTTGCGTGCCGCCTCGGCCTCGGCCTCGCGCAGCAGCGAGGGCAGGACGAGGTTGGCGTAGGCGTCGCGCTCGTCGACCGCCCTCAGCGCCTCGAACGCCAGGATGCGCACGGGGTCGCGCTGGGGCTTGCGGTAGGGCCGGCCGCCTTGCGGGGGCCTGCCCTGGGTGCGGCCCTGACGGGCGGCGGGCTGCGGTCGGCGGCGTGACGGTTCGCTCACGTGGAAGGTGCTCCGGAAGTGTCGGTGGTACGGCGGGACGCGGTGCGCCCCGCTTCGAGCGTACGTGGCAGACGCGGTCAGGCGCCGAGCCGGTCGCCGGAGGGGACGCGGACGCCGCGCGCCCAGTCGGCGGCGGGCATCGGCTTCTTGCCCTGCGGACGCACCTCGCCGAGCTCCACGGCGTGGCGGCCGGTGCCCACGTACACGGCGCGCTTGGTGACCTCCAGCTCGCCGGGCGCCAGGTCGGTGCGCTCGGGCAGCAGGGTGACGGGGCCGATCTTGAGGCGCTCGCCACCGAACAGGGTCCAGGCACCGGGCGCCGGCGTGCAGCCCCGGACCAGCCGGTCCACCCGCAGCGCCGGGGCGTTCCAGTCGACCTGGGCGTCCTCGACGGTGATCTTGGGCGCCAGGCTGACGCCCTCGGCGGGCTGCGGCCGGGCGACCAGCGCGCCGTCCTCGATGCCGTCCATGGTGGCGGAGAGCAGTTTCGCACCGCTGTGCGAGAGCCGGGTGAGCAGGTCGCCGCTGGTGTCGCGGGGCCGGACGTCCTCGGTGACGACGCCGTACACCGGCCCGGAGTCCAGGCCCTCCTCGATGAGGAAGGTCGCGGCCCCGGTGACCTCGTCGCCCGCCATGACGGCGTGCTGCACCGGGGCGGCGCCGCGCCAGGCGGGGAGCAGGGAGAAGTGCAGGTTGACCCAGCCGTGGGCGGGCACGTCGAGGGCGACGCGGGGCAGCAGCGCGCCGTAGGCCACGACCGGGCAGCAGTCCGGGGCGATCTCCCGGAGCCGGGCGAGGAAGTCCTCGTCGCGGGGCCTGGCGGGCTTGAGGACCTCGATGCCGGCCTCCTGCGCGCGCTGGGCCACCGGGCTGGCGACGAGCTTGCGGCCGCGCCCCGCCGTGGCGTCCGGCCGGGTGACGACGGCGACGACCTCGTGCCGGCCGGATGCGATCAGGGCGTCGAGGGCGGGAACGGCGACCTCGGGGGTGCCGGCGAAGACGAGCCTCATGCGTGCGGGGTGCCTTTCTGCAGTGCGCGGCCCTACAGTGCGCGGCCGAAGGTGCTGTGCGGGGAGACGCGGACCTGGGGCGCGGGCCGACCGGCCCACTCGGCCTCGCGTATCGCCTTCATCGCGGCCTTGCGCTGCTCGCGGTCGAGGCGGTCGATGAAGATGATGCCGTCGAGGTGGTCGGTCTCGTGCTGGATGCAGCGGGCGAGCAGCTGGGTGCCCTCGATGGTCACCGGGTCGCCGTGCATGTTGAAGCCCCGGGCGACGACGCCGTGGGCCCGCTTGGTGTCGAAGCGCAGCCCGGGCAGGGACAGGCAGCCCTCGGGGCCGTCCTGCTCCTCCTCGCTCAGACTGAGGTCCGGGTTGACCAGATGGCCCAGCTCGCCGTCGACGTGGTAGGTGAACACCCGCAGCGAGACGCCGATCTGAGGAGCCGCCAGGCCTGCGCCGGGGGCGTCCTTCATGGTCTCCTCGAGGTCCTTGACGAGGGTGCGCAGCTCTTTGTCGAAGACGGTCACGGGCTGCGCCGTCATGCGCAGCACGGGGTCGCCGAAGAGGCGGATCGGCTGGATGGACACGCGGTGGCTCCGTGGTCGGACGGGGACAGGGCAACCGCCCCAGTCTATGGGCCGGTGGGGTGGGGGCGCGCACCCCTGCGCACGCCCCCCGAAGGGTGCGATGCGCCCCTGATGCGTGACTCCACGGGAGTCTGGCGCGTTGGTCAATGGAGTTTGACCCACAAGAGCCGGTTCGAGAGGCCAGTTGATGCCCGAACACGCAACTCATGACGCCCAGGCCAGGGCGAGCCTTCACCTGCTGGTGCGGGACATCGAGCGGGTCCGCCGACAGGTCGACGCGCTGCGCACCCTCACCACCCAGCTGGGCAACGTCTACCGTCCCCGCCGGGGCGGGCCGTCCGCGGGATTCGTGGTCTACGGCCGCGCCCCCGCTCCCACCGTCCGGCTAGCCCAGGAGCTGCGGGACAGCGTCGAGACCCTGGTGACCGCGGCCGTCGAGTTCGACCGCTCCCTGGGCTTCAGCTGGGACGCCGTCGGCTCCGCGCTGGGCGTCACCAAGCAGGCCGTCCACCGGCGGTACGGCAACCGGCGCTCGGCGCCGCCCGGAGCGGCCGTGGCGGAGGTGCACGGCGACCCCCCGGCCCCGGCGGTGCTGCCCTCCGTGCCCGCGGCTGTCCCTTTAACCCATTTGACCATGCGAGCAAAAAGGCCCGTTTAGA
>NZ_JARAVK010000178.1:0-19422 GCF_033792765.1 Streptomyces sp. PA03-6a
GGGCAGGGCCGGCCGGGGCAGTCCGGAGGGGACCTCGCCGATGACCGCGATGCCGTGTCCCTCCAGCCCGAAGACGCCGACGACGACCGTGCCGGCGACCACGGCGAGCAGCGGACCGGGCGCGCGGGGGACGTACCGCTGGACGAGGAAGAGGAAGAGCAGCGCGGACGCGGCGAAGGCCACCGTCCCCGCGTGCGCCTGCGGCAGGTGCGTCACGAAGGAGACCAGCTGGGGGAAGAACTCCTCTCCCGTGACCGGCACCCCGGTCAGCTTGGGCAGCTGGTCGATGATCATGATGCAGGCCACCCCCGCGAGGTAGCCGACGAGCACCGGGCGCGACAGCAGGTCGGCGACGAAGCCCGCCCGTACCGCCCACGCCACCACGGCCAGCAGGCCGACCACCACGGCGAGCGCGGCCGCGAGCACGGCGTAGCGGCCGGGGTCCCCCGCGGCCAGGGGCGCCACCGCGGTCGCCGTCATCAGCGCAGTGGTGGACTCCGGGCCGACCGACAGCTGCCGGGACGACCCCAGCAGGGCGTACAGCGCGAGCGGGGCGAGGACGGCCCACAGCCCGGCGACCGGCGGCAGCCCGGCCAGTTCGGCGTACGCCATGACCTGCGGCACCAGGTACGCCGCCACCGTGACGCCGGCGAGCAGGTCACCGCGCAGCCATGCCCTGCGGTAGCCGACGAGGGTGGCGAGGCCCGGCAGCAGTCCGCGCCAACCGCGCTTCGTGGCGGACCTCGCGGGCGGCGGGGCGGGCTTGGAGACGGCGGACGGCATGCGCCCATCCTCCCCGACGACCCCGTGTTGGGGCCGGTCGGCCCCTCCTCGCGCTCCCGGGTGGCGGAGGACCCTGGAGGTGACGTCGTACCGGACGAGAGGGAGGACGGCGATGACCACCACCACGACGGGCCTGCTCGACGCACTGCCCCCGGAGACCCGAGGGCGACTGCTGGAACTCGCGCGGGACGTGTCCTTCCCGGCCCGGGCCCGGATCTTCGAGGAGGGGCACCGGGCCGACCGCTTCTGGATCATCCGTACCGGCTCGGTCGCCCTCGACCTGCACGTGCCCGGCCGGCAGCCCGCCGTGGTCGAGACCCTCGGCCCGGGTGACCTGCTCGGCTGGTCGTGGCTCTTCCCGCCCTACTCCTGGCACCTCGGCGCGCGGGCCCAGAGCCCGGTGCGGGCCGACGAGTTCGACGCCACGGTCATACGGGCGCTGTGCGAGGCCGACGCGGTGTTCGGGCGCGCGGTCGCGCGCCGGGTCGCGCAGATCGTCGCGCACCGGCTGCAGGGGTCCCGCACCCGGCTCCTGGACCTGTACGGTCCGCAGGGCAGCGGCAGCACGGTGCACTGACGGGCGCATGGTCCATTCGGCCCTGTCGCCGCGGGGCCGCCCGCGGGATGATCCGGGAGTGACCGGGGGATCGGGCGGCAGCGGTGGCGGCGGAGCGCGCGGGCGTGTCTTCTTGATCCCTGTGGACGGAGGAACGCCGGCGCGGCAGGTGCGCGGGCCGGGCGGCGCGAGGCCGCGGGATCGGGAAGAGACGCCCTGGGGGCCGGGATGAGTGAGGCACGGGAGTTCACGGAGCAGGCGCCGATCAGGGTGTTCCTGGTCGACGACCACGAGGTGGTACGGCGCGGCTTGCACGATCTGCTCGACGCCGAGCCGGACATCGAGGTCGCCGGGGAGGCCGGCACGGTCGACCACGCCCTGGCGCGCGCCCCGGCACTGCGGCCGGACGTGGCGATCCTCGACGTGCGCCTCCCGGACGGCGACGGCATCGGCGTCTGCCGGGAGCTGCGCTCGCGCATGCCGGGGCTGGCCTGCCTGATGCTGACGTCCTTCGATGACGACGACGCCCTGCTGGACGCGATCATGGCCGGTGCCGCCGGCTACGTGCTGAAGCAGATCAAGGGCTCCGACCTGGTCTCCGCCGTCCGCACGGTGGCGTCGGGCCAGTCGATGCTCGACCCGGCGACCACCGCCCGCCTGATGAACAGCCTGCGCGAGCAGGAGCAGCCGCCGGAGCCGCAGGACGAGGCTCTGGCCGGGCTGACCCCGCGCGAGCGGGAGATCCTGGAGCTGATCGGCGAGGGACTGACGAACCGGCAGATCGGCCGGCGGCTGTTCCTGTCCGAGAAGACGGTCAAGAACCACATTTCCCGGATGCTGGGCAAGCTCGGCGTCGAGCGCCGCATCCAGGCCGCCGTGCTCGCCACCCAGCACCAGCCGTCCGGCGGCCCACCGGGTTCCGCCCGCTGAGACGCCGGGACCCCGCCCGCCGGTGAGCGGCGACCGCTCGGCGTGGGCACCACCGTTTCCCCGCGCCGAGTGGGCGCCGTCGGCAAGCACCCGTCCTGCTGGGCAGCGCCCGTGGCCGCCGCCTCGCGGCGTCGGCGCGTACCGAGGCGGAGCGGACCTGACCGCCGCAGGCCGTGCTCGCCACCCAGCACCAGCCGTCGCGCGGCCCGTAGGGGTCCGGCCCCCACCGGGCGGGCGCCGCCGTTCGCCTCGCGGCGGTGGCGCTCCCGTGTGCGGTCGGCTGTGCGGTCGGCCCGGGACGCGGGGCCCCGCGAGGATGCCCCGGCGGGCCCAGGCGGTAGGGCCGGTCGGCCCTCCCCGTGGGGGGTCGCGACGTGCAGGGTGGGAGACGCGTCGTCCGGAGGGAGCGCGCCATGAATCCCACCACACTCAACGGGGCGACCCTGGAGAAGCTGATCTCCGCCGCTGTGGCGGCCCCTTCGTTCCGCGGGAGCCGGCCCTGGCGGTACCGCCTCGATCCGGAGACCGGCACGTTCCAGGTCCGCGCGGTCCCCGAGCCGGGGGTGCCGGAGTCCGAGGCGGCGGCGCGCGCCCTGCACGTGTCCGTCGGCGCCGCGGTGTTCAACCTGCGCGTCGCGCTGGCCCACTTCGGCTGGGAGCCTGCCGTGCAGCTGCTCCCCGTACCCGGCGACGCCGACCTGCTCGCCGCCGTGCGCCCGATCGGCCCGCTCCGCGTCGGCGACCGCCCGTACCGGGACCTGTACGACGCGATCTGGCGGCGGCACAGCTGCCGTACGCCGTACTTCGCGCACTGCCCGACCGGGGCGGTGGTGCTGGAGCTGATCGACGCCGCGCACGCGGAGGGCGCGTCGCTGACCCTGCCGCGCACCGAGGAGGCCCTGCGGCTGCTGCGGCTGACCGCGGAGGCGGAGCAGCGCGGCACGACGGGAACGGGCCGCGCCGTGGGATCCGGGGGCCGGGTCCACGAGGACACGGGGGCCGGAGCGGCCGCCTCCGTCGATCCCGAACGGCGGCCCCTGGTCGCGGCGCTGTGCACGCCCCACGACTCGTGCGCGGACTGGCTGCGGGCGGGGCAGGCGATGGAGCACGTGGTGCTCCTGGCGACGGCGCACACCGTCCATGCGACGCTGCTGCACGAGGCGATGGAGTGGCCTGACCTGCGGGCGGCGATGCGGACCACGGACTGCGGTCCGGGCCTGCTGCAGATGCTCATCCGGTTCGGCGCCACGGCGTCCGGGGCCGGTGCGTCGCGGGTGCCGGCCCATGAGGCCGCGGAGCGGGGCTGATCAGCGCGTACGGCCACCGTCCGACGGCACCCGCCACACCAGGCGGGTGCCTCCGCGGTCAGGCGTCTCGAGCGTCATCGTGCCGCCCAGCTCCTTCGCGCGCCGTTCGAGGTTGGCCAGTCCGCTGCGGCGCCCGTCCTCGGGGACGCCGACGCCGTCGTCGCTGACCGTCAGGGTCAGCGTGCCCGAGCCGACGACCAGGGAGACGTCCGCGGCACCGGCCCGGGCGTGGCGGGTCACGTTCGACAGGGCCTCGGCGAGCACCGCCACCACGTGCTCGGCGACCGCGGCGGGCACATCGGTGTCGATCAGCCCCTCCATGCGCAGCGACGGGGTGAAGCCCAGGCCGGGCACCGCCGCCTCCACCGCCTTCGCCGTCCGCACCCGCAGCCCCTGGCGGCCGGGGCCGGTGTCGTGGCTGCGCAGTCCGAAGATCGTGGAGCGGATGATCTTGATCGTCTCGTCCAGGTCGTCCACCGCCCGCAGCAGCCGCTCGCTCGCCTGCGGGTGGTCCACGAACCGCATCGCGCTCTGCAGCGTCATCCCGGTCGCGAACAGCCGCTGGATCGCCAGGTCGTGCAGGTCGCGGGCGATCCGGTCGTGGTCCTCCAGGAGGACCAGCTGCTCGGCCGCCCGGCGGCGCTCGGCCAGCTCCATCGCCAGGGCCGCCGAGCCGGCGAAGCCCAGCAGCGGCGCGGTCTCCGCCTCCGTGAAGGGCGCCTCCCCCTCGGCGCGGGCCAGCAGCAGCGCACCGCGCACCCCCTGCGGGGTCGCCATCGGCACGGCCACCGCGGGGCCCAGTCCGCCGAACCGCGGCGGGCCCGCCACCACCCGCGGATCGTGCTGGATGTCGACGCTGGTCAGCGGCTCGTTCGCGGCCATGGCCGCCCCGGTGAACGATCCCTCGCGGGGCAGCGTCAGCCCCTGGTGGGTGTCGGCGTCGATGCCGGTGGCGATCGCCATCGTGATCCCGTCGCCGGTCCCGGCCGGCAGCGCCAGCACGCCCAGGTCGGCGCCGAGGATGCTCCGGGCGTGCTCCACGATGAGCTCCAGCACCGCGTCCTCGTCGATGCCCGACAGCAGACCGCCGGTGATCTCCGCGTTCGCCTCCAGCCACCGCTGCCGCGACCTGGCCTCCTCGTACAGCCGGGCGTTGTCGATCGCCACCCCGGCCGCCACCGCCAGGGTGGACAGCACCGTCTCGTCCTCGCCGTCGAACTCCTTGCCGCCCCGCTTCTCCGTCAGGTACAGGTTGCCGAACACCTCGTCGCGGATCCGGATCGGCACCCCCAGGAAGGAGTGCATCGGCGGGTGGTTCGCCGGGAAGCCGTGGGAGGCCGGGTGCTGCGCGATCTCCTCCAGGCGCAGCGGCACCGGGTGGCGGATCAGCTCGCCCAGGATGCCGTGGCCCGAGGGCAGCGGCCCGATCGCCTTGGTCTGCTCGTCGCTGACGCCCACCGTCAGGAACTGGGCCAGCCGCGCGTCGTCGCCGATCACGCCCAGTGCGCCGTACTCGGCGTCCACCAGCAGGACCGCGGCCTCCACGATGCGCCGCAGCACCTGCGGCAGGTCCAGCTCCCGGCCGACCGAGAGCACCGCCTCCAGCAGGCTGTGCACCCGGTCCCGCGTCCCCCGCACCGCGTCGATGCGCGATTGCAGCTCGTCCAGCAACTCGTCCAGCTGCAGCCGTGGCAGGCCCTCGGCGTCCTTGCCGCCGTCAGTCCCCACCGGCACCTCCGTCCGCTGTGGCGGCCCTCGTGGGGGCCCCCTCTCAAAGTAGCGCCACCCCGGCGGGAGGACGCGCGGAACGGCGCCGCTACTCGTGGCCGCGCTCGCCGGGCGGCACGGCCGCCCAGTGCTCGATCTTCTCGTCGGGCGCGAGCCGGGACAGGGCCTCGCCGAGCCTGCGGCAGACCTGCTCGATCTCGCGGCGGGTGTGCTCCCGTTCGGTGACGGTCGCCGACAGCAGCAGGGCGGTCAGCGCGGCGGATCCGTTGAAGGCCTGGAGGGTCACCATCTTGGCGAACAGGTCGAGTCCGGCGAACGGGCCGGACCCGTCCGCCGCGGCCTCGATCGCGATGAGCGAGGTGATCAGGGCGCAAGGCGCGGCGCCGGCCAGCTGGAAGCGGAACGCGGCCCAGATCAGCAGCGGGGAGACGAGGAAGAGCAGTCCCGGCGTGCTGTGCGTGGCGACGAACGTGACGAGCGCGGTGCCCGCCACGAGCGCCGCCGCCTCCGCCCAGCGGTACGGCGGGACCCCGCGCGGCGCCCGGACGGTGCGCAGGACGAGCAGCAGCGGCGCGATCACCAGCACGCCCATCGCGTCGCCGGTCCACCAGACCGACCAGGTGGACCAGAAGGCGCCCACCGGCACGGCACCGGAGGCCACCAGCACGCCGCTGCCGATCGTCGCGCTGATCAGCATCCCGCCGAGCGCACCGAGGAACACCAGGGCGAGCGCGTCCTGCAGCCGGTCGAGTTCGACGCGGAACCCGACCCTGCGCAGCAGCAGGCAGGCGCACACCGGAGCGAGGGTGTTGCCCGCCACGATCCCCAGCACGGGCAGGAACGACGGCCCGATCGCGATGTTCACGGCGAACGCGCCGATCGCGATGCCCGGCCACAGCCGGATGCCGCCGAGCAGCAGGCCGACCAGGGCGATCCCGGTCGGTGGCCACATCGGGGTGACCTGACCGCGCACCAGTTGCTGCTCCAGGCCGATGCGGGCCCCGCCGTAGTAGGCGGCGGCCATCACCAGGATCCACAGGGCCGTGGCCCGGTACCGCCGGAGCCCCTCGCCGTGGCCGTCGGCGCTCATCGCGCTGCCCTCCCGCAGGGGCCGCCGTGTCCGAGGACGAGTACGGCGGCGTCGTCGCTGTGCCCGGTGAGGTCGGCCACGGCGATCACCCGGGCGGCCAGTTCGTCGGGGTCGGCGGTGGAGCCGGCGGCGGCCAGGTCCGCCACGCGGGCCAGCCCCTCGTCGAGGGGATGGCCGGGTCCCTCCACCACGCCGTCGGTGACCAGCACGAAGGCACCGGTGCCGGCCAGGACCCGGCGGGTCGACGGGTACTTCTCGCCGTCGAGGATGCCCAGCGGCAGGCCGCCCTCGTCGAGCACGACCTCGCAGTGGCCGTCGTCGGTGGCCCACACCGCCGGGACGTGCCCGGCGCGGGCGTCGACCAGCTCGCAGGTCGCGGGGTCGAAGCGGAGGAAGGTGCACGTCACGAAGAGCCCGGATCCCATGGAGATCAGCAGGTCGTTGGTGCGGGCGAGCACCTCCGCCGGCTCCGTGGTCGCCACGGCGACGGCGCGCAGGCAGGTGCGCACCTGGCCCATGTAGGCGGCGGCCTCGACGTCGTGGCCCTGCACGTCGCCGATCGCGCAGCCGACGCTGCCGTCCGGCATGGGGAACACGTCGTACCAGTCGCCGCCGATGTCGAGCCCGTCACGCGCGGGGGCGTACCGGCCCGCCACGCGCAGCCCCGGGACGGCCGGGAGCGCGGCGCGGAGGGTGTGCCGCTGGAGAGCGGCCGCCAACTCCACCCGAGCCTGCTGCATCTTGATCCGCTCCAGGATGCGGCCGGTGAGCTGTCCGAGTGTGTTCAACAGCTCCTCGGCGCTGCTGCTGGAGGGAGCGGTGTGACGTCGGGACATGGCACCAACGCTCCGGGGCCTTGGGCACTCGCGCCACTTCTCACCCTACGCCCGCGGCCCCTCCGCACCCCTGGTCAGAGCCAGCCGCGGCGGGCCGCCTGCCATGCGAGCTGCATGCGGGTCGCGGCGCCTGCCAGCGTCATCATGTGCTGGATGTGGCGCTGGACGGTGCGCCGACTCAGGCCCATCTGGCTGGCGATGGCCTTGTCCGCCACGCCCGCGACGAGCAGCGACAGCAGCCGGCGGTCGGTCTCGCTCAGCGGGTCGGAGCCGTCCGCGTCGTCGGCGCCGCTCATCGCGCCGGACGCGCTGACGTGCAGCGGCACCGCGTCCTCCCAGTAGCGTTCGAACAGCGCGGTCAGCGCCTCCAGGAGGCTGCTGTCGCGCAGCAGCGCCGCGGTCGGCTCGTTCGGGCTGCCGTGCGGGCCGCCGGGGACCAGGGGGCAGATGGCGATGGTGCGGTCGGCGACCGCGAGCCGCAGCGGCAGATGGGGCACGGAGCGGGCTATCTCCCCGGCCTGGACGCCCTCAACAACGTTGTCAATGGCCCCGTCGTCGTCGAAGAACGCCCGCTCGTACAGGACGCGGTACCGCACGCCGCGGGCGAGGGCGTCGTACTCGGCGCGGTTGCTCCCCGAGGGCATGGCGACGTACTGCGCCTTGCAGAACCAGAGCATCTCGTGGCGCGCGTTCTCCTGCATCTGCCGCAGGTGCTGGCGCAGCGCCTGGCTGCCGGTGATGACCTCGATGAGCTGGCCGGCGTCCTGGCGGCGCGCCGTACTGCGGTAGCTGTCCAGCAGGTCGGTGACCGCGGTGCGGGCCTTGTCGAGGGCGTCGGCCTGGCGTTGCAGACGCGGCAGCAGGGCCACGTCGGGCGGGGTGGCGGCGTAGTGCCGGGGGCGGTTGTCGGTGGGGCTGGCGAGCCCCTTGGTGGCGAGGGAGGCGAGGACGCCCTCCGTCTGCCCGGGCGGGAGGCCCGTCTGTACCGCGACGTCGTCCGCCGAGGCGGTCGCGGTGGTGACCAGAAGCCGGTAGACGGTCTCCTCGACCGCGGTGAGGCCAGCCGCCTCGAGCATGCCGCGTTCCTCCGGGTCCGAACGGGTCCGCACAGCATGCGCACAGGGCGGGCACAAGCCGTACATTTCGTTAAAGGCCGGACTATACCCGGGAAATGTTTCGTGCCAATGGCGCGGCGGGTGCAGGGGCCCACACTCCCCTGCACCCGCCGCTGTGTCAACGGTGACGCCCCACCGTCACCGTCCTCCGGAGGCCCGTGCGCCGCTGTGCAGGTACGCGCGGTCCACCGTCTGCCGGACGCTGTTGCCGGCCGCGTCGGTCGCGGTCACGCGCAGCGTCACGTAGGCGTCGCCGCGCACCCGCGACGGACGCTCCACGGTGGCGGTGAAGCCGCCACCCTTGCGGGCCGTGCCCGCCCGGGTCCAGGTCCGCCCGTCGTCGTAGGACGTCTCGACCCGCAGGGTCACCCCGCGCGGCGCGGCCATGCCGTCCTGCATCCGCACGTTCAGGCCCAGCTGGTACCGGCGGGCGGGGCCCACCGCGTTGCGGGCGTCGACCGGCACCGCGTAGTCGACCTGCAGCAGGGGCAGCAGCGTCGTGTCGGCGGCCGAACCGGAGCGGAAGGACCACGAGGTGCGGGTGCCGGCGCCGAAGCGCCAGTCGTCCGATACCCGGGTGGTCGCCAGGTCCAGCCGGTACTTCGCGTCGCCCGCCGGCACCTCGAAGTCGCCCCACGCGCCCTGGTCGGACGCGGCGATCTGCTTCCCGTCGCGGTAGAGCACCGCGGTGGCGGTGTCGTCCACCGGCGCTCCGTCGCCGGCGCGGGCCGCGCCGGTTCCGATGCCGCCACCGAGGCCGTTGAGCTCGTAGAACGAATAGTGGCCGGTGCCGGAGTCGTTGAACTCCGGAACGAAGACGGACAGGGTGTTGCCGTTGCGCACCGACGGCCAGGCCGCGCCGCGCGGAATCGACGGACGGACCACGGCCCCGAACCAGCGCTCCGTGGCCTTCTGACCGGGCCGGTAGGTGCGCGGCACGTCCCGCATGCCTGCCCCGAGCGGGGTGTCCATGCCGAAGACGACGTTGTGGTGCACGGTGTGGCGCCACAGGGTGTCCCCGCCGGTCACGTACTCCACGCGCTCCCGGCCCGTCGGCACCTCACGGCTGTACTGGTTCCAGGCGGTGTCCTGGTACGGACGCCACCCGAAGCGCTGCTCGCTCGCCCACTGCGAGGCGCCGGTACGGGTGTAGGTGCTGCGGACCACGGCGCTCTCGCGCTCGGAGACGGTGTGCACCAGGTTCTTCGGAACGAAGCCCTTGGACACCTGCATCACGTCGTACAGGTACGGGCTGCGCACCGTGCCGGAGAACTCCACCGTGGTGGTGCGCTTCTTGATGCGCTTGAGGAGCGCGGTGCCCTCCGCCGTGCCGGCGCGCATGGTCGGCAGGGCCATGCGGTCACCGGTCGGGCTCCACCGGGTCCAGGGGTAGAAGCCCTCCTCCACGACCAGCATCAGCGCCTTGGCCCCGGCCTCCTTGGCCGCCTTGGCGAGCTGCCGGTCGTCGGAGAAGTCCCAGCGGACCACGGCCAGCTTGCCGCGCACGCCGGCCTTCTTCAGCTCGGCCGCGGTGCCGGTGCCGGCGTCGACGGCGGTCAGCTTGGCACCCTTGTCGTCGAAGGCCGGGGACGCGGGCACGTAGTACGGGGTGAAGGCCGGCGACGTGCCGGAGACCTTCGCCCGCAGTTGCGGGGCGACCAGCTGCCAGCGCGAGGCGAACTCGAAGTCGCCGTCGGTGACGCGCGCGGTGGGGCTGACGTAGATCCGCTTGGCGATGTCGAAGAACATCACGCCCTGGATCAGGCCGTTGCCGTCGATCTTCCGGTACGTCTGGTAGCTGAGGATGCCGCGCTGCTCGGCGGGCCGGGGCGTGCGGATCTTCACCTCGGTGACCTTGGAGGCGTCGAGCGTCACCGTGGTGTCCTTGGTGACCTTCACCTCCGGGTTGACCACCTCGCGGAGCTCCTGGCCGTCGGCGGCCCTGTCCAGCGTCCCGAAGCTGAGCTGGTAGGTGCCCTCCTCGACCTCGGCGACGGCGGGCTCGACGCCGCTGTACTGCACGAACCCGTCGGCGCCCCAGATCGTCGGCGCCGCGCCCTCGATGACCTTGCCGTCGCGGTCGCGGGCGACCACGGTCAACTTGTGCTTGGGGGCGTGCACGTTGAGGCTGACGGTGGTGTGGGCGACAACCGTGCCGTCGGCCGCCGCGGCGGTGACGTAGCCGTAGTACTTCCCGCGCGCGGCGTGGGCCGCGTCGGTGCTCAGCGGGACGTCGGCGGTGGCACCGGGCGCGAGGCTCACGGTGCCGGAGCCGAGGGTGACGACCCCGTCGGGCAGCGCGCGCCCGGTTCCGGTGGACAGCTTGACGGCCAGCTTCAGATCGACCGTCTTGTCACCGGTGTTGGTGTAGCGCACGGTGGCCGCCTGCTGCCGTCCCGCCGTCCCGCCGTTCTGGACCGGGGGCAGCGCGACCGTGCCGGTCGCGGTGATCGGGCCGATGGCGGTGGCCAGGTCGATCCGGCCGCCGCCCTGCTCGGTCACCTTGGTGCCGGGCACCGTGCGCGAAGTGCTGATCAGCGCGTCCTTGATCTGCTGCGCGCCCCAGCCCGGGTGCTGCTGCGCCAGCAGCGCCGCGGCGCCCGCGACGTGCGGAGTCGCCATCGACGTGCCCGAGGCGGCGACGTAGTTCGCGTCGACCGGGTCGCCCATGGTGGTGCCCGCGGCACGGGCGGCCACGATGCCCACGCCCGGGGCGGTCACGTCGGGCTTGACGGCGCCGTCGCCGAAGCGCGGGCCGCGGCTGGAGAAGGAGGCGAGGGAGTCGTCCCGGTCGACGGCGCCCACGGTCAGCGCGGCGTCGGCAGCGCCCGGCGAGCCGACGGTGGACGGCCCCGGGCCGGCGTTGCCCGCGGCGATGACGAACAGCGTGTCCGTCGACGCGGTCAGGGTGTTGACGGCCTGGCTCATCGGGTCGGTGCCATCGGTCTGGATGTCCGCACCGAGGCTCATGTTGACGACCTTGGCGTGCTCGCCCGCCGCCCACTCCATACCGTCGATGACCTGCGACTCCGAGCCCGAGCCGTCGTCGCCGAGCACCTTGCCGACCAGCAGGTCGGCCTTGGGCGCCACGCCCCGCCGGGTCCCCGCCGACGCCGCACCGGTGCCGCCGACGGTCGAGGCGACGTGCGTGCCGTGCCCGAAGTGGTCATCGGTGTTCGCGCTGTCGGAGAAGTTCCTGGCCTCCGCGATCCGCCCCGCGAGATCGGGGTGGTTCGCGTCGACACCGGTGTCCAGCACCGCGACCTTCACACCCTGGCCCTCGTACCCGGCCTTCCACGCGGCGGGCGCGTTGATCTGCGCGGTGCTCCGGTCCAGGACCGCCTTGACCTTGCCGTCCAGCGAGACCCGCGGGGTCACCGCGGCCCGGGCGGCGTCCGAGGTCCCGCCGCCGGGGTTCAGCGTCTTCCAGAAGGCGCCGAGTTCGTCGCCGGCGACCCGGAAGGAGCGGGCGTCGATGCTCTCCAGGGTGCGCGCGGACGTCTTCTCCGCGCGGAGCGCCACCAGCCGGTCGGCGGTCGCCCCGGCGGTCTTCGCCGCCTGCGACGCCACGCGGGCCCCGTCCCGTGACGGCTCGGGCCGCGAGGAGACGATCAGCGGCAGCGTGGAGGTGTGCGCCTCGTCGTATCCGGCGGCGATCAGTGCCGTCACGTTGAACAGCCGGCGGTCAAGGGTGCCCGCGGACACCAGTGCCTCGGCGTCGAACGGCATGACGGTCAGCGATTTGTCGTCGGCTTCCAGCGTGCGGAAGGGGATGTGTTCGCGGCCAGGTCCGGGCTGGACCGAGGCGGTCCTCCGCCCACCGGGCAGCGACGTCACCGTCACCCGGTCACCGCTCACCAGCCGGACGGTGGTGGAGGACGTCCCGTCACGGTCGGCGGATCGCGCCGGGCCGTCCGGGGTGGTCCCTGCGGAGGCGGTCGTCGTGCCTCCGAGCGTCACCACCAGCACTGTCGATATCGCCGCCGTGAGGCGGAACCATGCCATCAGCCAAACACCTTTCGTACAGCTCCGGGTCACGCGCTGTCCGACAGAATCTGCCGATGCCCGGGAGGTGTCACCGGGTATCAGCTGTCACAGCTGGGACATGTCCCAACGGCGACACGGCGCGGTTCGGGCAACCTGCGACGACCCCCGCCAGGACACGGCGAACCACCCGGTGACGGCACGAACCACCCCCAAAGGGCGGGCCCTGCTGGTCCAGCGGCGCGTGATGGCGAAGCCGCGCGCGGGCGCGGACCGGACGGCCCTGGGCGATCCCGCGACCCGAGGTCCCTCGCGCGGCTGCCGACGCCAGGCGCCCGGCAGGGCGCGGCTCGCCGCCCGGGCCCGTCTGCCCGGGAGAGGTGGCCCAGGCCGCGGCGCCGCGGGCCAGGAGCGCGGCCCCGACCCCGGCAACACGCGCCCCTCGCGGCCCGCCGAGGCCCTCGCGAACGGATGCGGACGGCCTTCGGCACTCATCCGGCCGCGCCCGGCTCGCGACGGGCGGCCCCGGGACCTCCGGGGCCCCGGAGGGCGGACCTTCGGTCCGGTGCCGGTCGTCATCCCCTTCGACGACGAGGACGAGGCCGTCCGCATCGCCAACGACTCCCCCGTACCGGCTGGGCGGCGAGGTGCGGACGGCGAACCGGGAGCACGGCCTTGAGGTCGCGCGGCAGTTCCGCACGGGCACCTTCCACGTCGACGGCGCCGCGGCCGTGAGCTCGGCGCGGCAGGGCCGGCCCACTGCACCGACCTGAAGACCATCGCGGTCCGACCCGCGGTGCCTCCCCCGTCGCTCAGCCCCCGGAGGAGGTCTCCGCCAGCGCGGCCTCCACCGCCTCGACGGCCTCCTCCGCGCAGGCCGCCCGCAGGAACGTCTCCCCGGCCGGGGGCCCCTGCACGTCCCAGCCGTCGACCACGACGACGGGCTTGCCGGTCCGCAGGGCGAGCGCCACCTCGCTCAGGGTGCCCCAGCTGCCGCCGACCGCCACCACGGCGTCGGCTGCGGCGACGACCAGGCCGTTGCGGAGCTCGCCGAGGCCGGTGGCGATCGCCACCGAGAGGGACGGGTCACCCGCCCGGCGGTCCCGGCCCGGGAGGAGTCCGACAGTGGTCCCGCCGTACGCGCGGGCTCCCTCGGACGCGGCGCCCATCACCCCGCCGAGGCCGCCGCAGACGACGACGGCGCCGCGCCGGGCAAGGAGTTCGCCGACCCTGCGGGCGACCTCGCGCTCCGGCTCCCCGGCCTCGGCGGGCCCCACCACGGCGACGTAACGGCTCGTCATGACCCCTCCCACGGCGTCCCGCTCCGATTGACACGACGGACAATCAGGATATTCGCTGCATGTGTGACCTCGTACGCCCTCACGCCCCGACGCGTGTCCCTCGCCCTGCTGACCACCACGCTGGCCCTGGCCGCCTGCGAGGGGGCCCCGTCCGCCCCGGAGTCCATGGTCGCCACGGGGCGCGCGGCCGCCACCGCCACCCCGAAGGCGTCCTGCGTCGACCGGGTCCTGGCCGCGATGAACGACACCCAGCGCGTCGGCCAGCTCTTCATGGGCGCGGCCCAACTGCCCTCGCCGCCGAAGGCGGACCAGGACGCGATGCGGTCGTACGCCGTCGGGTCGGTGTTCCTCGCGGGCCGCAGCACGGCCGGCGTGACGAAGACCCGGACCCTGGTGGACGGGCTGCAGAAGTCGCTCGGGCAGACGGTGGCCGGGCAGCGGGTCGGCCTGCTGGTCTCCACGGACCAGGAGGGCGGCCAGGTGCAGGTCCTCAAGGGCTCCGGCTTCTCCACCATCCCCAGCGGGAAGACGCAGGGCACCTGGTCCACCGCCACGCTGCGCTCACGCGCGGAGGGCTGGGCGAAGGAACTGAAGAAGGCGGGCGTCAACGTCAACCTGGCCCCCGTCGCCGACATCGTCCCGACCTCCATCGGCACCGCGAACGCCCCCATCGGCCGCTACGGCCGCCAGTTCGGCGCGACCTCCGGCGTGGTGTCCCCGCACGTCACGGCGTACGTCCAGGGCTCGAAGACGGCCGGGGTGCTGACCACCCCCAAGCACTTCCCGGGCCTCGGCAGCGTCAAGGGCAACACGGACACGACGGCCTCGGTGACGGACACGACGCTGACCCGCACCGGCAGCAACATCGCGCCCTTCCGCGCGGGCATCTCCGCCGGCGCGGGGCTGGTGATGGTGTCGCTGGCGACGTACAAGCGCATCGACCCCAAGCACAAGGCCGTCTTCTCCTCGCTGATCGTCGATCAGACCCTCCGCCGCGACCTGGGCTTCAAGGGCGTCATCATCTCCGACGACCTCGGCAAGGCCGCCTCCGCCCAGTCCGTCGCCCTCGGCCAGCGCGCCCTGTCCTTCCTCCGCGCCGGCGGCGACCTCACCCTCACCGTCTCCCCCAAGGGCATCCCCACGATGGCCGAGGGCATCCGCTACGCCATGCGCCACGAACCGAAGGTGCGGACGCTGGTCGCGAACAGCGTGCGGCGCGTGCTCACCGCCAAGCAGGCGGCGGGGGTGCTGCGCTGCACGACCTGACGCCGCGGCGCCGGCCCCGGGCCGCAGGTCAGCCGGCCTCGATCCGCGCCGCCGGCGCGGACAGCATCGAGGTCAGCTCCCGGGCGGATACCACGGTGTCCTCGAACTGGCCGTACTTGTCGCAGAGCTCGAACGCGCCGTCGTCGCGTCTGCGCACGAACGCCGTCGTGGTGTTCACCGACGAGCCGGGAGAGTCCCCGGACACCACCCGCTCCACCGCCTCCAGGAACAGCCGGACGCTGTGGGCCCGCTTGCCGAACGAGATCGCCAGCGTCTCCACCGCCCACAGCAGGTTCTCGTCCGCCGGCGGTGTACGCGTGGGCTTCCAGAAGCCGTCGCTACGGGTGAAGTCCCAAGCGGCGGCGTCACCTTCGGACACGGTCCCGGACTCCTTCGGGAAGGGAACGGTGACGGTACGTAAGGTCCGCCGCCATGTCCGGGGACCGTAGCACCCGGGGACGGGGCGGGTTCGCCACCCGGGGGAACGGCCGGAATGGCGGGGCGGGGCCGTGCGGTGGCAGTGTCGGAGCATGGAGCACCTCTCGCGCAGGCACGTCGCGCAGCGCTGGCTCGCCCGTTTGGCCCTGGCCACGGCGGGGGCGGCCGTGGCGCTGCCCCTGGTGGTCGCGGGGCTGCGCAGCATCGCGCTGGTGGCCGCCGCGCTGGGCGGCACCGCGGTGACGGCGGCGGGGGCGTGGTGGGTGCTGACCCGCCGCGGTGTGGTGCGGGCGCTGGCCGTGCTGCTGACCGTGGTGACCCCGCTGGCCGTCCTCGCCTTCTACGACCGGGCCAATCTGCTCTGGGTCGTGGTCACCTCGCTGGCGCTGTGGGCGCTGGCCGTCGTCGCGGGGCGCAACGCGGTGCGCGCCACCCGGGCCCATGAGGCACGCCTGCGGGAGCGGATCGCGGCCCGGCCGCGGCGGGCGTTCCTGATCATGAACCCGCGCTCCGGCGGCGGCAAGGTCGGCGCCTTCGGGCTGAAGGAGAAGGCGGAGGCGCTCGGCGCCCGGGTCGTGCTGCTCGACTCCGACCACCCGCAGGACGTCGCGGAGCTGGCCCGGCGGGCGGCCGACGAGGGCGCCGACCTGCTCGGGGTGGCCGGCGGGGACGGCACGCAGGCGCTGGTGGCCGGGGTGGCCGCCGAACGGGGACTGCCGTTCCTGGTGATCTGCGCGGGCACCCGCAACCACTTCGCCATGGACCTGGGACTGGACCGCGCCGACCCCGCGGCCTGCCTGGACGCGCTCAGGGACGGCGTGGAGCTGCGGGTCGACCTCGGCTACGTGGGCGACCGGCCCTTCGTCAACAACGTGTCGTTCGGCGCCTACGCGGCCGTAGTGCAGAGTCCCGCGTACCGGGACGACAAGGTCGGCACCATCCTGGAGCTGCTGCCCGACCTGCTCACCCACCGCGCCGGGCCCCGGCTGACGGCCACGGCCGGGGACACCGTCGTCGACGAGCCGCAGGCCGTGCTGGTGAGCAACAACCCGTACCGGACCGACGACCCGGCCGGGCTCGGCCGCCGGGACCGTCTCGACACCGGTCTGCTGGGGGTGCTCGGCGTCAAGGTCGACAACGCGGCCCAGGCCGCGGGGCTGCTGATGGGCCCGCGGGTCGCCTCCGGGCTCACCGTGGCGACGGCACGGGAGGTGGTGACCACGGCCGACGCCGACGAGATCGACGCGGGCGTGGACGGCGAGGCGCTCGTGCTGCCCACACCCGTGCGCTGCCGCATCCGCCCCGGCGCACTGCGGGTCCGGGTGCCCCGCAACCGCCCGGGGGTGCCGGCCGCGGGCGTGCGCACGGACTGGCGCCGCCTGCGCAAGCTCGCGCTGACCATGGGCCGCACCGCGGCCGGCCGCCCGGACCGGCCGGGTTGACCCGGCACCTGATCGGGGCCGGTGGCCCCGGCGACGCGGAGACCGGCGCCGGCGCCGGTGCTCCCGAGCCCGGGCCCGGTCCCGTCCCCGCGCATCTGCGCGCGGATCAGGGGCCGGGCGGCCGAACCAGCACCTCACCGGCCGCACCGCGACCGGAGCCCCGGACCGGCGGGTTGACCCGGCACCTGATCGGGCCGGTGCCCCCGGCGACGCGGAGACCCGCACCGCCACCGGCCGCCCGGACGGGCTCAGCACCTGATCAGGCTGAAGTCGCGGACCACCAACCCGGGCTGGTTCACGACCCGTCGACGCCGGTGCTCCCGAGCCAGGGCCCGGTCCCGTCCCCGCGCATCTGCGCGCGGATCAGGGGCCGGGCAGCCGAAACCAGCGCCGCACACCGCAACCCGGCCCGGACCGGCCCCCGGCCGGGCCCGCTCAGCGCCTGATCAGGCTGGAGTCCCGGACCACCAGCTCCGGCTGGAGCACGACCCGGCGATGCTGGTGCTCCCGGGCCTGCGGCCCGGTCTCCTCCAGCAGCATCCCGGCGGCCAGCGCGCCCATGTTCGTGGCGGGCTGCCGCACGGACGTGAGCGGCACGGCCGCCGCGGCCGCGAACTCGATGTCGTCGTAGCCGACGATGGCCATCTCGCCGGGGACGTCCACCCCCGCCGCGTACAGCGCCTGCAGCACCCCGAGGGCGAGCAGGTCGTTGGCGCAGAACACGGCCGTCGGCCGCTCCGGGAGGCCGAGCAGCCGGTGGCCGGCGTCCCGTCCGGCCGCGACGTCCAGCCGCTCGGTGGGCAGTTCGCGCAGGGTCTCCGGCGGCAGTCCGGCCTCCCCCAGGGCGGCGAGCGCCCCCGCGCGCCGGTCCCGGACCTGCTGCAGGTGCCCGGGGCCGGAGACGTACGCGATCCTCCGGTGCCCGGCGGCCGCCAGGTGGCCGACGGCCATCCGGCCGCCGGCCACGTCGTCCACCGACACCGAGCACTCGGCGGTGCCCGCCGCGACCCGGTCGACGAGGACGAAGGGGATGCGGTGCCGCCGGAACGCGGCGAGGTTGCCGCCGTCGGCGTCGGCCGGCGTCACCAGCACCCCGCGCACCCGCTGCTCCGCGAAGAGCGACAGGTACGCGGCCTCCTCCTGCGGGTTCTCCGCGCTGTTGCAGACCATCACGCCGAGCCCCGCCGCCCGGGCCGCCCGTTCCGCGCCGCGTGCCACGTCGACGAAGAACGGGTTGCCCATGTCGAGCACGAGCAGGGCCATGATCCTGCTGCGGCCCGCCCGCAACTGCCGGGCGGACTCGCTGCGTACGTACCCCAGCCGGGCGATGGCGCGCTGCACACGGACCCGGGTGGCCTCGGGGACCGTGTCCGGCCGGTTGATCACGTTGGAGACCGTGCCCACGGACACCCCCGCCTCACGGGCGACGTCCTTGATCCCCACCGTGCGGCCCTTCTCCGCCACGCCCCGGCTCTCAGAACTTGAACTGGTCGATGTTGTCCTTGGTGAACACGGTCGGCTTGCCGAGCACCACCACGCCGTCCTTGCCGATGGTGTAGCTGCCCAGGTCACCGGCCTTGAAGGTCTGGCCCTCCGCACCGGAGATCTGGCCGGAGGACAGGGCGACCGCGGCGTACGAGGCGAGCGAGCCGAGCTTGGCCGGGTCCCACAGCTCGAAGGCCTCGACGGTGCCGTTCTTGACGTAGGCGCGCATGTCGTTGGGTGTGCCGAGGCCGGTCAGCTTGACCTTGCCCTTGTACTTGGAGCCCGCCAGGTACTGGGCGGCCGCCTTGATGCCCACCGTAGTCGGGGAGATGATGCCCTTCAGGTTGGGGTACTGCTGGAGCAGGCCCTGGGTCTGCTGGAAGGACTGCTGGGCGTCGTCGTTGCCGTAGGCGACCTTGACCAGCTTGACGTCCTTGTACTTGGGGTCCTTGAGCTCGTCCTTCATGAAGTCGATCCAGGTGTTCTGGTTCGTGGCGGTCTGCGCCGCCGAGAGGATCGCGATCTCGCCCTTGTAGCCGATCTGCTCGGCCAGCAGCTGCACCTCGGTGCGGCCCAGGTCCTCGGAGCTGGCCTGCGACACGAACAGGTCGCGGCACTCCGGCTTGGTGTCCGAGTCGTAGGTGACGACCTTGATGCCGTTCTTGCGGGCCTGGTTCAGCGAGGTGCACAGCGCGCCCGGGTCCTGCGCGGAGACGGCGATCGCGTCGACCTGCTGCTGCGTCAGGGTGTTGACGTAGCTCACCTGGCCGGCGGTGTCGGTGCCGTTGCTGGTGCCGACCTCCTTGTAGGTCGAGCCCAGCGCGTCCAGGGCCTGCTTGCCGCCGCCGTCGGCGATGGTGAAGTACGGGTTGTTGACCTGCTTGGGCAGGAAGGCGACGGTCAGGCCCTTCTTGGTCGCCGCGTTGGGGTCGGCCGACGCGGTCGCCTTGGCTCCGCCGCCGCTGTCCTTGGAGGAGTTCTTGGTGGTGCCGCCGCAGGCCGTGGCGCCGAGCGCGACGGCCGCGGTCACGGCGACGACGACGGTGGCACGACGGGTGAGGGTTCTGCTGGACATGGTGATCCTTTCGCCTCCGGAGCGGGTGCCGGAGTGAGGACGGGACGGGGTGCGGGTGGTGCGGGTGGTGGTGGTGCCGTGTGACG
>NZ_JARAVK010000179.1:0-19357 GCF_033792765.1 Streptomyces sp. PA03-6a
GTGTGGACCCCGGCACCGCCGGCCCGTCCGCCACGCCCGTCGACTGCGGGACCGGCGGCGCCGGGGTCCACACCCTCCAGTCCCAGGGCGGCCAGGCCTCGGTGCGCTTCGGCGAGGACGCCGTGTGCCTGGTGTCCGCCGTGCCCGCCAGCGGGTTCACCGTCTCCACCCGGCGTGACGGGGCGCAGCAGCTGACGGTGACCTTCTCCGGCGACCGGCACCGCTCCGAGATCGTCGCCACCACCACCCCGCAGAGCAAGGCGACCATCCGCGAGGTGTCCTGGTGACCGGGCGCGGACGGCGACCGGGATACTGGGCGCCATGCGTATCGACTTCGATCCCGAGGCCATGGGCCGGACCCCGTTCTACAAGCTCCTGACCTCGGTGGTCGTCCCGCGCCCCATCGCCTGGGTCTCGACGCTCAGCGAGGCGGGGACGGCCAACCTCGCCCCGCACTCCTTCTTCACCGTCGCCTGCGTCAGCCCGCCGGTCGTGCAGTTCACCTCGGTGGGCCGGAAGGACTCGCTGCGCAACATCGAGGAGACCCGGCAGTTCGTGGTCAACCTCGCGCCCGAGCACCTCTTCGAGCAGATCAACGCCACCGGCACCGACTTCCCGCGCGGCGTCAGCGAGTTCGACGCGGTCGGCATCGCCCGTGAGCCCAGCCGCGCGGTCAAGCCGCCGCGCGTCGCGGCCTCGCCCGTCGCCCTGGAGTGCGAACTGCACAGCACGGTCACCCTGGGCGACTCGACCGTGGTCTTCGGCCGCGTCGTCCACGCCGCCGTCTCCGAGGCCGTGATGTTCGAGGGCCACCCCGACGTGCGCAAGCTCCGCCCGCTGGCCCGCCTCGGCAAGGACGAATGGGGCACGACCGGCGAGGTCCTGGAGATCTCCCGCATCCGCTACGCCGACTGGCCGGGCGTCACCCAGGGCTGAGCGTCGTCCCGGCCGTACGGCCGGCCCGGACCGGTCGTCCGGTCCGGGCCCTTGGGCGTCACGGACGGCTGCGGCGGCGCAGGGACGGGTCGAGCAGTGCGGGCGGGGTGTCGAACTTCTCGTGCGGGGCGAGGTCGAGACCGGGGGCGACGATCGTGTCGATCGCGTCCAGCACGTCGGCGGAGAGCACGGTGTCCGCGGCGGCGAGGTGCGCCCGCAGGTGGTCCGGTGTGCGGGGGCCGATGATCGCGGCGGTCACGGCGGGGTGCGCCGTCACGAAGCCGAGGGCGAGCTGGACCATGGTCAGGCCGGCCTCGGCCGCGAGTGCGGCCAGCTTCTCGACGGCATCGAGCCTGGCCCGGTTGGCGGGGAGTGCGGTGTCGAAGCGTTCCGGCAGGAACGTGGAGCGGCTGGTGGTGACCGGCCGGCCCTCGCGGACCGCGCCGGACAGCCAGCCCGAGGCCAGCGGGCTCCACACCAGCACGCCCAGGCCGTACTCCTCGGTGACGGGCAGCACATGGGTCTCCACGGCGCGCTGCAGGATCGAGTAGCCGGGCTGCTCGGTGACGTACCGGCTCAGGTGGTGCTCGCGGGCGGCCCACTGGGCCTGCACGATGCGGTGGGCGGGGAAGGTCGAGGAGCCGAAGTGGCGGATCTTGCCCGCGCGTTGCAGGTCGGTCAGGGCCGACAGGGTCTCCTCGTCGCCGGTGGCCGGGTCCCACCGGTGGACCTGGTAGAGGTCGACGTGGTCGACACCGAGCCGGCGCAGGCTGTCCTCCAGGGCCGTGACCAGCCAGCGGCGTGAACTGCCGCGGTGGTTGCGCTCGTCGCCCATCGGCATGCCGGCCTTCGTGGCCAGCACGACGTCGTCGCGGCGGCCGGCGAGGGCCTTGCCGACCATCTCCTCCGACTCCCCGGCGCCGTACATGTCGGCGGTGTCGATGACGTTGATCCCGGCCTCGAGGGCGGCGTCGACGAGGGCGGTGGCCTCGTCCTGGGTGGTGCGCCCGATGCTGCCGAAGTTCATCGCGCCGAGCGCGAGGGAACTGACCTGCACACCGGTGCGGCCGAGGGTTCGGTACTGCATGACCGTGTTCTCCCTTGCGGGTGGGGGTGTGGTGGCTGCGTGCCGCGGAAGCGCGCACGGCTTGGTCCCGGGGCGTGCGCCCTGGCATGATGAGCAAACGGAACCTTGTTCCGTTAACGATACGGAACCATGTTCCGGTTGGCAAGGCCGGTCGTGGAAGGAGTGCGCGGTGATGGAGGACGGCGACAAGGGCACGGGGCGGGCGCCGCGGTCCAAGCGGGCCGACGCCCGGCGCAACGAGGAGACGCTGCTCCAGGCGGCGGCCGCCGCCTTCGTCGCCTCGGGCGTGGAGGCGCCGGTGCGCGACATCGCCGCCAGGGCCGGCGTCGGGACGGGCACGATCTACCGCCACTTCCCGACCCGGGCGGATCTGATCATCGCCGTCTACCGGCACCAGGTCGACGCCTGCGCCGAGGCCGGACCCGCCCTGCTGGCGAACAGCGCCACCCCGCACGCCGCGCTGGCGCGGTGGATCGACCTGTTCGTCGACTTCCTGGTGACCAAGCACGGACTCGCCGCGGTGCTGCAGTCCGACAGCGCCGGCTTCGAGACGCTGCACGCCTCCTTCCTCGACCGTCTCGTGCCCGTGTGCGCCGGGCTGCTCGACGCCGCCGCCGCGTCCGGCGAGATCCGCTCCGACCTGGAGGCGTACGCGCTCATGCGCGGCGTCGGCAACCTCTGCATCGGCGCGGACAGCGATCCCCGCTACGACGCGCGCCGCCTGGTCGCGCTCCTCGTCGCCGGGCTGCGCCAGGCGGACCAGGCGGACCAGGCGGACTGACCCGCCGTCAGGCGAGGCCCGCCCGGTACACCACCAGGGCGATCTGGACCCGGTTGTTCAGATCGAGCTTGGTGAGGATGTGGGACACATGTGCCTTCACCGTGGGGACGCTCATGTACAGCGACGCCGAGATCTCGGCGTTGGTCCTGCCCTGTGCCACGGCGAGCGCCACCTCCCGCTCCCGCTCCCCCAGGAGGCCGAGCAGCCGCTGCGCCTCGCCCCGGTCGTCGGGTCGCGCGGCGGTGCCCTCGTCACCGGCGGCGGTGACGGCGCCGATGAGCTGTTTGACGGCGGCCGGCGACAGGACCGGTTCGCCCGCCATGACGTTCCGCACCGCGGCGACGATCTGGGCGGGGGGCGTGTGCTTGAGGACGTATCCCGCCGCCCCGGCCCGCAACGCCTCCAGGACGTAGCCGTCCGTGGTGAACGTGGTCAGGATCAGCACCTCGGGCGGCCGGGGCCTGCGCCGCAGTTCGGCGGTGGCGCTCAGGCCGTCCATCCGCGGCATGCGGATGTCCATCAGGACGAGGTCGGGCCGGTGCGCGTCGACCAGCGGCAGGACCTCCGTACCGTCCGCGGCCTCGGCGACCACCTCGACGTCCTGTGCCCCGGACAGCATCATGCGCAGGCCGGAGCGCACCAGCGGGTCGTCGTCCACGATCAGGACGCGGGTCACCTGGTCCATGGCAGCCAGATCTCCAGGGCGAAGTCGGTGGGGGTGAGGGTGCGGCGCATGCTGCCGCCGGCCAGGACCGCCCTTTCGTTCATCCCGACCAGGCCCTGACCGGCGCCTTCGGGAGGTGCGGCGCGCTCCTGCGGCACCGGGTTGCGGGCGGTGACGGTCAGCCCCTCGCGGGGCCCGCCGGTCAGCGACAGCCGCAGCGGGCCGTCCGGGGCGTGCTTGCGGTGGTTGGTGAGGGCTTCCTGCAGGATGCGGTACGCGGCCCGGCTCGTGGTGGGGTCCATGGTGGCCAGGTCCTCCGTGTCCCGGTGCACCTCGACGGTGGCACCGGCCGCGCGCGACTCCTCGACCAGCCGGCCGAAGTCGGCCACGGCGGGTTGCGGGGGCTCGGTGTGCGCGTTGACCGTGGGGGTGCGCAGGACGCGCAGCACGTCCTGGAGGTCCTCCAGGGCCTGTCCGGCGCTCTGCCGGATGACACCGGCCGCCTCGGCGACCTGGGCGGGCGACGCCGTGGGGTGGAACTCCAGCGCCCCGGCGTGCACGCTGAGCAGGGTCAGCCGGTGGGCCAGCACGTCGTGCATCTCCCGGGCGATCTCCTCCCGGGCGTGCTGCCGGGCCTGCTCGGCGCGCAGGTCCGCCTCCCGCTCCGCCCGCGCGGCCCTCTCCCGCACACCGGCGACGTACAGGCCCCAGCCGACGGCGCCGCCCACGAACGCCACGGCCGACACGGCCGTGGCGGAGGTGAGGGGCCCGGTGTACGAGGCCAGGACGAACTGCGCCGCCACGGGCAGCAGGGCCACGCCGGTGACCCGGAGCGTGGTGCGCAGCGGGCGGGTGGCGGCCACGGTGAACAGCGCCACCAGCAGCGGTACGACCACGGGCCAGACGACCGTCAGCGCCACGAGGACCAGGGCCAGCGCCACCGGGTGACGCCTGCGCCAGAACAGGGCCACGCACGCCAGCAGGGGGAACACCGCCCCCCGGACCGTCCACAGCGCCGGTACCAGCGAACCGACGAAGGCGCCGCTGGACAGCTGCGGGTACACGGACAGGCCCGACTCCTGGGCCCGGATGACGAACACCGTCAGCCCGGCGGCCCCGGCCACCACGCCCGCGTCCACGAGCCGCGGGTGCCCGAGCAGGGCCCGTCTCACATCGATCACGCACGCAACCGTAAACGCCGTCCCCGGTCCGCATCAAAAAATACGGGCTACGTTGATAGACTTCTATACCAAAGTATGGGGGCGCCCGGTGCGCATCGTTCCTTGGAACGGAAAAGGCGCATACCCGCAGCCGAATTCCCGGGTTCCCCGCGGTCCGTACCTTTCCGGCCATGAATCCCAGGAAATTCTCCCGACATTTCACCCGGGCCGCAGTTCCCGCCGCAGCGCGGCCGGGGACCCGGGTCGCCGTCGTGCTGGCCGCCGTCGCCTCCATCGCCGTGATCAGCGGGTGCAGCACCCTCCACGGAGTGACGTCACCGGCCGACGCACGCGCCGCCGCCCAGCGCGCGGCCCGGGCCGGCAGCCACCGCCCCGCCCCCGACTGCACCGTCGAGAAATGCGTGGCGCTCACCTTCGACGGAGGGCCCGGCGCCACCACGCCGAAACTGCTGGACATTCTCGCGGAGAAGAAGGTCCGCGCCACGTTCTTCGTCCAGGGGAAAGGCCACACGGACACCTATCCGCAGACCCTGCGGCGCATGGCGCGCGATGGCCACGAAATAGGCAACCACACCTGGTCGCACAAGGTGCTCACGGAACTGGACGCGCGGCAGGTGAGCGACGAGCTGACCCCGGTCCAAAACGACGTCCGCAGGATCACCGGACACGCCCCCACCCTGATGCGCCCACCGCAGGGCCGCACCGACGACGACGTCTCGGCGGTCATGCGCGAGCTCGGCCTGGCCCAGGTGCTGTGGAGCGTCACCGCCAAGGACTACGCCACCACCGACACCGCGCTGATCACCCGGCGGGTCCTCGACCAGACGAAGCGCGACGGGATCATCCTCCTCCACGACCGCTACCGGGGCACGATCCCCGCCGTCCCCGGGATCGTCGACGCCCTGCGCCGCCAGGGCTACGTCTTCGTCACCGTCTCCGAGCTGATGGCTCCCGCCGTACCGCACCCCGGCACGGTCTACCGGCCGTAGCGTTCCGGTCCGGCTGCGCGATCCGGTTCCATGGCGGTCGGACTCGACGTCGTCCCCGGGGCGGCCGGTGTGGGCCGCCCCCTCTGCCAGTAGACGTGGTGCGTCGCGTCGGTCAGCCCGTTGGAGGGCTCCAGCGCCGGCAAGTGCCGCAGCGGGCCGGGCCGCCGGCCCGTCTCCTCCGGCATCTCGCGGGCGGCGGCCGCCGTTCAGAGTTCCGGGAACGGCCGTACGTCGTCCATGGCCCGCAGCAGTTGGCGCGCCGCTTCGGCCTCCTCCGGCCGGATCGACCCGGCAACGGCTTCGACGACAGGCCGGCCCGCGAACACCGCGGCCCGGGACGCGACCTCCCAGAGGGGCTGGTGCCGGAACGGGCCGTGCTCAAGGCCGCCTGCCGCCGCGGCCGAGGAGTGCCACGTCTCGGCCCGCACGATCTTTCCCAGCAGATCAAGCAATTCCGCCGTGCACGGCTGGTGCGGGACGGCGATCAGCTCCAGGAGGAACGGGACGGTCGGGGCCGTCGCCGCGCCGACGACGAACCCCAGGGCGCAGACGACGTCGCCCAACTCGTCGACGGCCGCACGGCCGGTGGGGGCGTCCCCGTACGCGATGCGGGAGAGCAAGGGCGGGACGCTTCCGGCGGGAGCTCCCAGGGCGTCGAGCAGTTCGCCCCAGGGGACCCGGGAGACCCCCCTCAGCAGGCTTCCCACCGACCGCCTCCCCTCCCGCTACGCGCTCGCGGCCCGGCTCGCCGGTGCTGTGTGAAGGAACCCCCGGTGGGCTACCGCTTGCGGCGGGTGCGGGCGGCGACGACGACGGCGGCGAGGCCGGTGACCGCGATGAAGCCCATCGCGACGAGGAAGACCGGTGACGTCGGTGTCGCGGCGCGGCTGCTGGCGATGACGTAGGCCGCCGTGTTGGGCACGCTGCCCAGCGCCGTGGCCAGCAGGAAGGGCGCGAGGCGCATCCGCGAGACCGCCGCGCTGTAGTTGGCCGCCGCGAACGGTACGCCGGGGAAGAGCCGCATCGCCAGCATCGTGCGGAAGCCGTGCTCGCTGAGCTGGCGGTCCGCGGCGAGCAGCACCCGGCCGCGCAGCAGCGGGCGCAGCGCGTCCCGCCCGAGGAGGCGGCCGAGGACGAAGGCGAGGCCGGCGCCGAGCACCGTGCCGGCGAGGGCCGCGGGCACTCCTGCCTGGGCACCGAAGAGCGCTCCCGCGCCGACGTTGAGCAGGGGACGCGGTACGAAGGCGAGGGCGCAGAGCCCGTAGCCCGCGGCGAAGAGCACCACGGCCGCGGCGCCCGTGAGTTGCGCGGGCCAGCCGTGCGCGAGCAGCCGCTGGGGCTCCCACACCAGCACCGAGGCCGCGGCCCCGGACAGGAGGACGACCAGCAGCGCCAGCCGGGCCCACGACGCCGGTCGCGAACGCGGTCGGGAGAGGACGGTGACCTCGGACATCCCGCGAGCCTAGCGGAGGAGGATGTCGCTCCGGTGCCGCCGCGTACCGTAGGGCCATGGCCCCTCCCGCCCCGGTCCTGCCGGACAGCGCCCTCGCCGATCTCGTGCTGCCACGGCTGACCTCGGCGTACGGTGCCGCCGCCGACCCGGTGCGGGCCGCCCCGGCGGCGGCGTACATGCGGGACGCGTTCCCGTTCCTCGGTATCGCCACGCCGGCCCGGCGTACGCTGTCCCGCGCCGTGCTCGCGGGCATGCCGCGCCCGGACGAGGCCGACTGCACGGCCGTCGCCCTGCGTTGCTGGGCGCTCCCCGAACGGGAGTACCGCTACTTCGCCGTGGACTACCTGCGCCGTCATGTGGGGCGCTGCTCCCCGGACTTCCTCGGCACGGCCCGGCACCTGATCACGACGGAGCCGTGGTGGGACACCGTCGACCTGCTCGCCGCGCACGTCGTCGGACGGCTCGTGGCCGCCGATCCCGCCCTGGTGGACGTGATGGACGAGTGGATCGCCGGCGACGACCTCTGGCTCGCCCGCACCGCGCTGCTGCACCAGTTGACGTACAAGGCGGACACCGACCCCGGCCGGCTGTTCCGCTACTGCCTGCGTCAGGCGGACCACCGGGACTTCTTCATCCGCAAGGCGATCGGCTGGGCACTGCGCGAGTACGCCCGCACCGATCCCGGCGCCGTGCGGGCCTTCCTCGCGGAGTCGGGGGAGCGGCTGTCACCGCTGTCGGTACGAGAGGCGGGGAAGCACCTGTGAGCGGGACCGACGGGCGCGGCCGGGTGCGCCGCAGCTACGACACCGTGGCCGAGGAGTACCGGGAGCGCATCGGGACCGAGCTGGCGTACAAGCCGCTGGACCGGGCCCTGCTGGCGGCCCTCGCCGAGCAGAGCGCGGACGGCGCGCCCGTGGCAGACCTGGGGTGCGGCCCCGGCCACGTCACGGCATGGCTCGCGGCGCGCGGGGCGCGGACCGTGGGCATCGACCTGTCGCCGGGCATGGTCGCGCTCGCCCGCCGCGAGCACCCCGGGGCCGAGTTCCGCGAGGGCGACCTGCTCCGCCTCCCGGCGGCGGACGGCGAGTTCGGGGCGGCCGTGGCGCTCTACGCGGTGGTCCATCTGACGCCCGGTGAACTGCGGGCGGCGTTCGGCGAGATGCGGCGCGTGCTGCGCCCGTCCGGACGGGTGCTCGTGGCCTTCCACGTCGGGACGGAGATCCGGCACGTGACGCAGTGGTGGGGGCACGAGGTCGACGTCGACTTCCACTTCCACGACCTCGGGACGGTCACCGAGGCGCTGACCGACGCCGGGTTCGAGGTGGAGGCGCGGCTGGAGCGGGCCCCCTACCCGCAGGAGACGGAGACCCGGCGCGCCTACGTCCTCGCCCGCGTCGGCGGGGCGTGAGGCGGCCCACCGCCGGAAAATCGTTCGACCGACGGCCGTGCCGTGCCCGATCATCGACGGCATGTCCCGGTACGCCTTCAGCGCAGATACGTCCGCAGTCGCGGACGCGCTGCAGGCTGCCCCGGCACAGGCTTTCTCGGCCAACGCGTTCGGCGGCGCCCGAATCTGACCCTTCCCGGACAGTCCGGCGGACCCCGCAGGGGGAGGGTCGGCGCGGTCCAGGGGTCCCGCACGCGAGGCGATGAATCGACTTACCGAGGAAGCAACATGCCCAAGCAGGCGTACGTGCGCACCAAGCCGCACCTCAACATCGGGACCATGGGTCACGTCGACCACGGCAAGACCACGCTGACCGCCGCCATCACCAAGGTGCTCAGCGCCCGCGGCTCCGCCGCGTTCGTGCCGTTCCACCGGATCGACAGGGCCCCGGAGGAGGCCGCGCGGGGGATCACGATCACCATCGCGCACGTCGAGTACGAGACGGACACCCGGCACTACGCGCACGTCGACATGCCCGGTCACGCCGACTACGTGAAGAACATGATCACCGGCGCAGCCCAGCTCGACGGGGCGATCCTCGTCGTCTCCGCCCTCGACGGCGTCATGCCGCAGACCGCCGAGCACGTGCTGCTCGCCCGCCAGGTCGGCGTCGAGCACATCGTGGTGGCGCTCAACAAGGCCGACGCCGGCGACCCCGAACTCACCGACCTGGTCGAGCTGGAGGTGCGCGAGCTGCTGTCCGCCCAGGGCTACCCGGGCGACACGCTGCCCGTCGTACGGGTGTCGGGCCTGCGGGCGCTGGAAGGCGACCCGCGGTGGACGTCGGCGATCGAGGCGCTGCTCGACGCGGTCGACACCCACGTGCCGATGCCGCACCGCTACACCGACGCGCCCTTCCTGCTGCCGGTCGAGAACGTGCTGACCATCACCGGGCGCGGCACGGTCGTCACCGGCGCCGTGGAGCGGGGCACGGTCCGGGTCGGCGACCGCGTGGAGGTGCTCGGCGCGGAGACGGCGAGCGTGGTGACGGGTCTGGAGACCTTCGGCAAGCCGATGGACGAGGCCCAGGCCGGGGACAACGTGGCGCTGCTGCTGCGTGGTGTGGCCCGGGACGTGGTCCGGCGGGGCCACGTGGTGGCCGCGCCGGGCAGTGTCACGCCGAGCCGCCGGTTCCGGGCGCGGGTCTACCTGCTGCCGGCCGCCGAGGGCGGGCGGCGCACCGGGATCGCCAGCGGCTACCGGCCGCAGTTCTACGTCCGCACCGCCGACGTCGTCGGCGACGTGGACCTGGGCGAGGCGGGGGCGGCCCTGCCGGGGGCGACCGTCGACATGACGGTCGAGCTGGGCCGGCCGGTGCCGCTGGAGCCGGGGCTCGGCTTCGCGATCCGTGAGGGCGGCCGCACCGTCGGCGCGGGCACCGTCACGGCGCTCGCCGAGTGAGCGCGGGGGTCCGGGGGTTCCGCCCCCGGGCCCCGTCGTGTGCTGGGACAATTGCGGCGTGGAGGACGACGGACGCATACCCGTGACCCAGGACGTGGACTTCGGCGCGGCCAAGCTGCTGCCGGACGTGGACCGGCCCGCGGGGTGGCTGCTCACGGTCGACGGGGCCCCTCAGTCGTACGTGGACCTGGACGACCCCACCTACCTGGAGTTCGAGTACGCGCGGCGCCTGGCATACGTGCTGGACGAGGCCGCGCCCGAGGGCGCGCCGCTGGACGTCGTCCACCTGGGCGGCGGCGCCCTGACGCTGCCCCGCTACACCGCCGCGACGCGACCCGGTTCGCGCCAGCGGGTCGTGGAGGCCGACCGGGCGCTCGCCGCGCTGGTCGCCGCCCGGCTCCCGCTCGGGCGTGGCGGTGACGGCGTGGCGATCACGACGGACGACGCCCGTGCCTGGCTCGAGGCCGCCCCGGACGCGTCGGCGGACGTCGTCGTGGCGGACGTCTTCGGCGGTTCGCGGGTGCCGGCGCACCTGACCTCGTACGAGTTCGTCACCGAGGCGGCCCGGGTGCTGCGTCCCGGCGGGGTGTACCTGGCGAACCTCGCCGACTCGGCGCCCTTCGACTTCCTGCGGCCGCAGATCGCGGGCCTGCGCGAGCTGTTCGGCCAGGTGTGCCTGATCGCCGAGCCCGGGGTGCTGCGGGGCCGCCGCTTCGGCAACGCCGTGCTGGCCGCGAGCCGCTCCCCGCTGCCGGTGGAGCGGATCGCGCGGCGTACCGCGTCCGACGTCTTCCCCGCCCGTGTGGTGGACGGCGACGCGCTGGAGGTGTTCGGACGGGGGGCGCGGCCGGTCTACGACAAGGACGCGGTGCCCTCGCCGATCCCGCCCGACGGTTCCTTCGGCGTCGGCTGACCGCCCCGCGCGACCGTCCGCCCGCCCTCGGGGTCGTCCACGCGCCGCAGCCGCCGCACCTCGGGGAGGGTGAGCACCGCGCCCGTGAGCAGCACCGTCAGCCCCGCGCAGCCCCACAGCGCCCCGTTCAGGCCGAAGGCGTCCGCGGCCGGGCCCGCGAGCGCCGTGCCGATCGGCATCATGGAGACCGAGCCGAACCAGTCGTAGGCCGCGACGCGGGAGAGCTTGTCCTCGGGGATCTCCTGGTGCAGCGCCATCATCCAGGCCACGCCGAACACCTCGATCGACAGGCCGGCGAGGAGCATCGCGCAGGCCAGCAGCGGCACCGGGAGTGCCAGGGCCAGCGCGGCGGCGGGCAGCGAGAACGGGAAGACGCAGAGCACCCCGGCGAGCAGGATGCGGCGCGGCCGCCAGCGGAGCATCAGCAGCCCGCCCAGCAGGTTCCCGACGCCGAACGCGGCCAGGGCCGCGCCCCACGGCCCGGCGCCGCCGAGGTGCTCCCGGGCGACGAGCGGCCCGTACACCGCGTCGGCGGCCGTGATCACGGCGTTGACGACCGAGAACTGCACCACGATGCCCCACAGCCAGCGCCGTGAGACGAACTCCCGCCAGCCGTCGCGCAGATCGCCCAGCAGACCGCCGCGCAGACCGCCGCCGCGCCGCTCCGCGCGGTCGCGCAGCGTCGCCGGGGACACCCGCAGCAGCGCGCGCAGCCCCGCTGCGACCGCGAAGCACGTCGCGTCCACCGCGAGGACCCAGCCGGGTCCTGCGAGGGCGACCAGCGCCCCGGCGAGCGCGGCGCCACCGACGTTCGCCCCGTTGACGCCGAGCCGGAACACCGCGAAGGCGCGGCCCGCGTGGGCGGAGTCGACGGTCGACAGCAGCATCCCCTCGTTGGCGGGGGCGAAGAAGGCCTGCCCGGTGCCGCCCAGCGCGGAGAGCACGGCCATGTGCCAGATCTCGGCCCGGCCGGTCAGCACCAGGACCGCGAACAGGCCCTGCGAGACCGTGTTCAGGCAGTTGGCGGCGACCATGACCCGGTGCCGCGGCAACCGGTCCGCGACCGCGCCCCCGATGAGCAGGAAGACGACCAGGGGCACCGTCCGCGCTGCGGCGACCAGTCCGATCTCCGTACCGCCGCCGCCCGCCTGCAGGACCGCGAACGCCGACGCGACGACGGCGCCCGAGGCGCCGAGCCCGGTCACGAAGGCGGAGGCGGCCAGGAGCCGGAAGTTGCGGCCGGCCCAGTCCGGGAAGCGCGGCCGGTGGGAGACGTGGCGTTTCACCCGGGGACTATCGTCGCTGGGCCGTTTCTTTGGCAAACCCATTTCCGGCCGACAGCCGGCCGGGCCGGATCGGGCTACGGCCTCGGCCTCAGCCGACCAGCCGGACGCTGTCGCGGACCTTGGCCACCGTCCCGGCGTCGACCGCGCCCGCGTAGCCGCTGTCCACGACCAGCAGCCAGGAGCGGACCTCCTTGTCCTTGCCGAGGAAGGTGAAGCTGTACGAGGTGCCGTCGGCCGCGCACGAGCCCTTCATCCCGGTCGCACGCGTGGAGGCGATCCAGCCGGGCAGGCCCTGGGCGTTGGTGTAGGCGCGGGGGGCCGCCTCGGTCAGCTTGGTGCGGCCCTCCTTGTTGTACTTGCCGTACGCCCAGTTGTAAGCCTCGTTGGCGGCCTCGGACTTCAGGCTCTTGGCGCCCTTGCCGCCCTTCACGCCCGCCAGGCCGCGCTCGTCGGTGCCGCACCACTTCTCGTCGAGGACGGCCGCGCCCCCGGTGACGACGCGGTTGTCGTCCCACTCGTAGCCGATGAGCAGGCCCTGCGGCTTGACCGTCCAGCCCTTGGGGATGTCGTAGGCGACGCCCATGTCACTGCGTACGACCGTCTGCCAGCCGGGCACCACGGGCTTGATCGTGTCCTCACCCGGGTTGCCGCGGGCGTCGTCCGGGCCCGGGCCCTGCTCACCCTCCTCGCCCTCCTTGCTCCCCGACGCGGAGGGCGTGGGTGCGGACGAGCCCGGGGCGCTTTCCGAGGCGACCGGCGAGCCGCTGCCGGACGGGCCGGCCTGCGGGCCCTTGTCGTCGCCGGCGAGCTTCACGGCGACCAGCACACCGGCGGCGACCACCGCGACCGCGGCCACCACCGACACCGCGACCACCGCGCCCCGCCGCCCCCCGGGCGGCTTCGGCCCACCAGGCACCGGCCCCGGCGGGGGCCCCCACATCTGCGGAGGCTGCTGGTAGGCCGGGTGCTGCTGCGGCTGGTACGGGGCGGGCTGCTGCTGCCCCCACTGGGGCTGGTTCTGTGGGGGCTGCTGCGGATACTGCGGTTCCCCCGGCTGCTGCTGTCCTGGCCACATGGCTGGAAACACTAGGGGTTGAGCGGCCGCGGTTCCACGGAAGCGATGATTACCTGCTGGTAACATCCGGCCATGTCCGAGAACCAGCCCCAGATAGGCGAGCTCATGGCGGCCACCGTGCCGATGGCCGCCACCCTCAGCATCGAGTTCCTGGAGACCACCGCCGAGCGCGCCGTGGTCCGCCTCCCCGACCAGCCCGCCTACCACAACCACGTCGGCGGCCCCCACGCCGGCGCGATGTTCACCCTCGCCGAGACCGCCAGCGGCGCCGTCGTCCTGGCCGCCTTCGCCGACCGGCTCTCCCGCGCCGTCCCCCTCGCCGTCCGCGCCGAGATCGGCTACAAGAAGCTCGCCATGGGCCCGGTCACCGCCACCGCCCACCTCGGCCGCCCCGCCGCCGACGTCATCGCCGACCTCGACAAGGGCGAGCGCCCCGAGTTCCCCGTCACCGTCGCCCTCACCCGCGAGGACGGCGCCGTCACGGGCGAGATGACCATCGTGTGGACCCTGCGCCCCAACTCCTGAGCGACGCCCGGAGCGTCCGCCCCGGCAGGACGCCCCGGCCGCCGGGGATCAGTCCCGTGTGGAGCCGCGGGGCGCAGGTTCCTTCCAGCGGGTGTGACGTTCAAGGGCGACCGCCGCGAGGAGAGCGCGCAACTCCTCGCGGCCTCGGCCGCGGGTCTTCATCGCATGGCAGTTGGGACACAACGCGATCATGGACTCCGGGTGGTCACGGCCCCCCGCGGCGATGTCGTCGATGTGGTCGACGTCCAGTATCGGCAGCCCGCGGTCGGTTACGTCCGTCGGCTGGCCCCCGCATCCGGGATTCTCGCAACACCCCTCGCAGCGAAGGCGCACCGCCAGCCGCGCGGCGGCCGAGCGGATCGGCTCGGCCCGCGCGCGGACCGTCCGCCGTCCCCGCGCGGCCTCTTCACGGTGCCGTACGACCTCGCAGAGCCGGGCGTACTCGCCCGCCGGGTCGGGGCCCGTGGAGGCCCCGTCGGCGAGGTCGTCGTGCAGGCCCACGTCCTCCAGCAGAGCGTCGTAGTCCAGGTCCGCGAAGAAGCGGGTGAGCAAGGCGTCCACGATCTCCAGCCGCACCGCGCCCGAGTCCCGCAGCAACGCGTGCGCCCGCTCGGTCAGGCCGCCACGCGGCTCCTGCTCCGTGAACCAGCGGCGCAGAGCGACGTCGCCGTGGGCAGCCGGGACGGGCCCCGAGTGGTCGTGCAGCTCCCACAACCCGGCACGGCACAGGGCCGCCACCGGATAGTCGGGGCGGGCCCGCTCGCCACGCATCCCGTTGCGCCCCAGCAACGCCTGGAGCCGCGGGCTCGCCTGCTCCCAGGGGAGCAGGCGCTCCTCGTCGCGGCGGGCGCGACCGATCGCCCAGAGCAGCACGATCGGCTGGTAGAGCGCCGGCCCGCTGCTGCCCTGGTAGGTGCGCAGTGCCGCCACGCGATCACGGAGGTCCTGCGCCTCCAGCGACAGGGCCGCCGACCGGTCGACGACCGCGAAACCCAGCCCGCGCAACAGCGCGGCGGCGTGCCGGTCCCCACCGGACAGTTCGTGCGGCCGCAACGCACGCCGGCCGGGCAGGAAACCGTGCGCGACGCCGAGGATCGCCTTGGAGTCGTAGGAACGGCCCTCGTGTATCAGGAAGTAGCTCCTGGCCGGCCGGAACCCGTGGTCACGGAGGAACACTTCGGCCCCGAGACGGTCGAACTCCTCCGTCGCGCGCACGACCTCGGCGGCAGTGATGTCGGTCAACCCCATGGGCGCACACGGTACGGCCTCCCCACCTGGCCCTGTGACCTCCACCACGTGGCCCTCCAGCCGTCGCGTTGCCGGGGGCGGCGGCCGGTCGCGGGGGCACGGGAGCAGGCCGGGTCGGATACGCTGCAACGACGTGCGCGCACCGGCGCGCCGACCGACATCCGACCGCCCTAGGGGGAGGAAGCGGCCTTGCACGTCCAGGAGTGGCTCGGCACGATCCCGCCGGTCAGCGTCTACCTGCTGGTGGGCTTTGTGATCGGCCTGGAGAGCCTGGGCATCCCGCTGCCGGGCGAGATCATCCTCGTCAGCTCGGCCCTGCTCGCCTCCCAGGGGCACGTGGACCCGTGGGTGGTCGGCGTCTGCGCGTCGGCGGGGGCGATCGTGGGCGACTCGATCGGCTACGCCATCGGCCGGCGCGGCGGGCGGCCGATGCTGGACCGGCTGGGGCGGCGCTTCCCCAAGCACTTCTCGCCGGCGCACATCGCGACCGCCGAGGCGTCGTTCACGCGCTGGGGCATGTGGGCGGTGTTCTTCGGGCGCTTCGTGGCGCTGCTGCGGATCTTCGCCGGCCCGCTGTCGGGCGTGCTGAAGATGCCGTACTGGAAGTTCCTGGTCGCCAACGTCCTCGGCGGCATCGTGTGGGCGGGCGGCACCACGGCCGTCATCTACTACGTGGGCATCGTCGCCGAGCCGTGGCTCAAGCGCTTCTCCTGGATCGGCCTGGCGGCAGCGGTGCTGATCGGCCTCGGCTCGTTCCTCGTCGTGCGGCGCCGGGCCAAGGCCGCGGCGAAGGCCCACGAGGCCGCGCCGGAGGCGGACGCCGTGGCGGCCGCCGCCGACTGAGCGGCCGGTCCCGGGGCGGTCAGTCCCGGGCGAAGGCGGCCCGGTGGGCGTCGGCGAGCCGTACGTAGTGCTCGGCGTTGATCCGGACCATCTCGCGCTCCTCGGTGGTCAGCTCACGGCGCACCTTCGCCGGTACGCCCGCCACCAGCGACCCCGGGGGCACCCGCATGCCCTGGGGGACGAGCGCGCCCGCCGCGACGAGCGAGCCGGTGCCGATGTGGGCGCCGTTGAGGACCGTGGCGCCCATGCCGACCAGCACGTCGTCCTCGACGACGCAGCCGTGCAGCACCGCGTTGTGGCCCACCGTGACGCCCGCGCCGATCACCGCGGGGAACCCGGGGTCGGCGTGCACCGTGGAGTTGTCCTGGACGTTGCTGCCCTCGCCGACGCTGATCGACTCGCAGTCGCCGCGCAGCACCGTGTGGTACCAGACGCTCGCGCCGGCGGCCAGCGTCACGTCGCCCAGCACCACCGAGGTCGGCGCGGTGAAGGCGGCGGGGTCCAGGTGGGGCCTACGCCCGGCGACGTCCGCGATCAAGGCTCTCTCCGTCATGGGGATCACCGTAGTCCGGTGATTGCGCCCCTCGCGTGGCGGGTAGCGCGTACTGCGTGCTGAAGTTCTCCGACGAAGTGATCATCGCGCTGGAAACCGGTGCCCCGGTCGTCGCCCTCGAGTCGACGATCATCTCCCACGGCCTGCCCCGTCCCCGCAACCACGAGGTGGCGCTGGAACTGGAGGCCGCCGTGCGCGAGGCCGGTGCCGTCCCCGCGACGATCGCGGTGCTGGACGGCGTGCCGTGCATCGGGCTCGACGGGAAGGGCCTGGAGCGCATCGCAGCCGACGAGGGGATGCGCAAGCTGGGCCACCGCGACCTGCCCGTCGCGGTCGCCACCGGCGCCAGCGGCGCCACCACCGTCTCCGCCACGGCCTTCCTCGCCGCCCGCGCCGGGCTGCGCGTCTTCGCGACCGGCGGACTGGGCGGGGTGCACCGGGGCTGGACCGAGGAGCAGGACGAATCCGCCGACCTGAGGCTGCTCGCGGGCACCCGGATCACCGTCGTGTGCGCCGGGGTGAAGTCGATCCTCGACGTGCCCGCCACCCTGCAGCGCCTGGAGACCCTCGGCGTCACCATCGTGGGCTACGGGACGAGCGAGTTCCCCGGCTTCTACCTCAGCGGCTCCGGGCAGCCCGTGGACTGGATGGTCGGCACGCCCGACGAGGCCGCCTGCGTCATGGCCGCCCAGGACGACCTCGACGGGCCGCCGTCCGCCGTGATCCTCGCCAACCCCGTGCCGGAGCACGAGCAACTCGACCCGGCCCTGCACGACCGCGTGCTGGCGCAGGCGCTGGCGGCCGCCGAACGCGAGGGCGTCACGGGGCAGGCCGTCACGCCGTTCCTCCTCGGTCACCTCGTCGAGCACACCGGCGGGGCCAGCCTGGAGGCAAACCTCGCCGCCGTACGCGGCAACGTCCGCCTCGCCGCGCAGGTCGCCGTCGCCTGGACGGAACGCGGCGCACATCACATCTGATCGCCCGGCCGCGCCCCGGCGCCCTCGGTACGGTGAGCGGGTGCCGAAAAACGAGAACCTGTTCTCCTCCGCGGCGGCCTGGCGCCGCCGGGCCGTCTCGCGTCTGGTGCACCGCGGCTGGCGGTGGGTCCAGGACGCGGGTGCCGTCTCCGCCGAGCGCCCCGGCCCGCTGCGCTTCGGCCGGATCGGCGCGGGCACCCGGCTGGCGTTCCCGCAGGGGACGGTCTTCGGCGAGCGGTGGATCCACCTCGGCGAGTGCTGCATCATCGGCGAACAGGTCACGCTGACGGCCGGGATGATGCCCGGCCTCGACCTCGGCCCCGATCCCGTCGTCCGGCTCGGCAACGGCGTCGTCCTCGGCCGCGGCAGCCACGTCATCGCCTCCCGGCCGGTCGTGTTCGGCGACGACGTCTACTGCGGGCCGTACGTCTACGTGACGAGCGACAACCACTCCTACGACGACCCGCACGAGCCCATCGGCCGCCAGTGGCCGCGCTCGGCGCCCGTCGAGATCGGCTCGGGGAGCTGGCTCGGCGCGGGCGCGGTGGTCCTGCCGGGGGCGCGGATCGGGCGGAACGTCGTCGTCGCGGCAGGGGCGATCGTGCGGGGCGAGGTCCCCGACCACTCGGTGGTGGCGGGTGCGCCGGCCCGGGTCGTCCGGCGCTGGACGCCCGAGCGGGGGTGGGAGCCGCCGCTGCGGACGCCCGCCCCGCGTCCCGTTCCCGCCGGGGCGACCCATCAGCAGCTGGCGGCGCTCGCGGGGCTGGAGCCCGAACTCCTCGCGGGGCTCGAGGAGAAGCTCGCCTCCGAGGCCTGACCGGCCGGGCGTGCGCGGCGCCTCTTGCCGAAACGGCACGGAACGTTGCCTCCACCGGCGGCCGGAGTGATCGTGCCGCCATGGACGAGAACAAGAGGGGCATCGGCGGGAACGGCATCGAGGCACCGGGCGGCGTGTGGGATGTGGTGGTCGTCGGCGGAGGCGCCGCCGGACTGTCCGGCGCGCTGACCCTGGCACGGGTACGGCGGTCGGTGCTGGTGATCGACGGGGGCGAGCCCCGCAACGCCCCCGCCGCCGCGGCACACGGACTGCTGGGACGCGATGGCATCGCCCCCCTGGAACTGCTGCGGAGGGGGCGGGAGGAGGTCGCATCCTACGGCGGCCGCGTCGTCGCCGGCAGCGTCACGGCGATCCACCGCGACGGTGGCCGCTTCGTGGTCGAGTGCGCGGACGGACGGCGGACGGCGGCCCGGCGGGTCCTGGTGACCTCGGGCCTGGTCGACGAGCTGCCGGACGTACCCGGGCTGGCGCAGCGGTGGGGCAGGGACGTGGTGCACTGCGTGTTCTGCCACGGCTGGGAGGTCCGGGACACCGCGGTCGGGGTGCTTGGCAGCTTCCATCAGGCCCTGCTGTTCCGGCAGTTGTCCGAGGACGTGACGCTGTTCCTGCACTCCGGCACGGATCTGACGGGTGATCAGTGGGAACAGCTCGCCGGGCTGCGCGTCGGTGTCGTCGAGCGCGCCGTGACCGGCCTGGAGACCGATGACGCGGACCGGCTGGCGGGGGTGCGCCTCGCCTCCGGGCAGGTGGTGCCCGTCCGTGTGCTCGCGGTCGCCCCGCGCTTCACGGCCCGGGCGTCCTTCCTCGGCGGTCTCGGCCTGGCCGTGCGGGAGCATCCGGCGGGCTTCGGGGAGCAACTCGGGGTGGACGCCTGCGGCTTCACCGGCGTCGACGGCGTGTGGGCCGCGGGGAACGTCAGCGACCTGATGGCGGGCGTTCCGGCTGCCGCGGCGGCCGGGACGACCGCGGCCGCGGCCATCGTCATGGACCTGCTGACGGACGACGCCCGCGCGGCCGCCCGGCCCCGCCGGCCCGCCGGCACCGAGGTTTTCGGCGGGCGGATGGAGGCGGAGGTCACGCGGCGCGTGCTCGGTGCGCGCCGGCACGGCCTGGACCCGCTGCCGGGGGCGTGACCCCTGTCGCCCCCGTCCCCCCGTCGC
>NZ_JARAVK010000017.1:0-67975 GCF_033792765.1 Streptomyces sp. PA03-6a
CTCCTGGGGCGGGGGTGAGGTCACCCCGCATTCTCCGTCCACCCTCCGGCCGGGCCGCAAGCCGGGACATTCCGGACGGGCGGGCTGCCGCCGGGCTGCTTAGCCTGACACCGTGACCCGGCATCCGCCCTCCGCCCCGCACCCGGCCCCGGGGCCCACCCACGGCTGGCTGCACGCACTCGCCGCGGTCCTGGCCGGGTACGCCGTCATGGTGGTCGTGGCGGCCCTGGGCCTGTGGCTCGCCGGAGCCTCCGAGCTGCCGCAGGGCGCCTTCCTACCCGTCATCGCGGCTACGGTGGTCATGGCCGTCGGGGGCCGCGTCGGCCTGGAGGGCGGTGCGGGCACCATCGCCCGGTCGGACGCGGCGGTGACCGTCTTCCCGCTCTCCGTCGCCCTGGCCGGAGCCCTCGTCACCGCCTACGTGGTCGTACGGCCGCTGCGCCGGCACGCGGTGGTCTCCGGGGACCGGCTGCTGTGGCTCTTCGTCCGGACGGGTGTGCTGTGGGCCCTCGTCACGCTGCTGATCGCCCTCGGCGCACGCCACACCTTCACCATCTCCACGGGCGAGGAGTTCCTCAACGAACTCGGCGACCTGTTCGGCATCACCCCCACGGTCGGTTTCCGCGCCGACGTCCCGGTCACGGTCGTCGCCGGGCTGCTCTGGCTGGCCGTCGTCCTCCTCCTGGCCTTCGCCGTGTCACGACGGGCGCCCCTGCCCTCCCGGCTGGTGCCCGTGCACACCGTCGTCCGGCCGGCCGCCCGGGCCATGGTGGGCGTCCTGCTCGCCTACGTGGTCGCCGGCGCCGTGATCGCGGTGGTCACCGCCTCCACGCGCGCGGAGCCCGCGGACAGCTTCGCCGTCGTCTTCCTCGGCCTGCCGAACGTGGCATGGCTCGCCCTCGGTCTCGGCATGGGCGCCTCGTGGCACGGCAGCGTGCAGGGGGCGCTGGGTGTGCCGATGCCGGAGGCGCTGGCCGCGGTGCTGCGCAGCGGGGACGGGGAGGCCACCCTCGACCTCGCGTCGCTCTCCGAGCACGACGGCAGGGCGTGGTGGCTGGTGGTCGCGGCCGCCGTCGCCATGCTGGGCGCCGGCTGGGCCACCGCTTGGCGCGCGCGACCCGGCACGGGGCACGTACGCAACGCCGTCCACCTGGGGGTGGCGTCCGCGGCGGCCATGCTGCTGATCGGCGTGCTCACCCGGATCGACGCGCACTACGGCCTGTCGCTGTTCGGCATCGGCGACCCGTCCGACACCGGCGGCCTCGGCGGTTCGATCGTGCTGCTCCCCAACCTGCTCCCCGCGATCGGCATCGCCGCGCTGTGGGGCGTGGCGGCAGGCCTGCTCGGCAGCATGGCCGTCCACCTGCTCGCCCGCGGGCGCACCGCCCGCCGGGACGCTGCGGCCCGCTGACCGGGTGCCCCGACCCGGAGGTTTGCCCGTCCGGGTGATCGGACGGCTCCGTGCCGGGGGTCGCCCGGTGCGAGGTCTGCCGGGCCGGGGCCGGTTCGGGCTCTGTGGGTGGCGATCCGGGCGCCGTCGCGTGGGGGCCGCCCCGCTGAGGCCGTCGCGGCGGCTGCGCACGGTTGCTCGGCGGACCGCGGTCAACGCGTGGTCGCAGGGCCACCTGAGGCCGTGCCGGGCGGCCCCTCGGGTTAGTCCGTCCGGGTGATGGGGCGGGTCCGTGCCGAGGTTCGCCCGGCGGCTGGTCCGCCGGGCCGGGGCCGGTCTGCCGGTGGCAGCTCGGCGCCGTCGCGTGCGGGCCGGCATTCCGGGCTGTCGGGCGTGGCGGCAGACCTGCTCGGCGGCATGGCCGCCCGCATCCTGACACCGGCCCGTCCTGCTGACGGCTGACCCGGCGGCGGCCCCGCCCAAGGCGGAGGTTTGCCCGTCCGGGTGATGGGGCGGCTCCGTGCCCGGGGTCGCCCGGTGCGAGGTCTGCCGGGCCGGGGCCGGTCCGGGCTCTGTGGGTGGCGATCCGTCCGGGCGCCGTCGTGCGGGGGGCCGCGGCGGCGACGGCTGTGTCCTGGGGCCTGCGGCAGACGATCGGCATCGGCGCGTGGCCCGGGCAGTACCGGCCGTCGGCCCTGGTATCCGCCTCAGGATTCGCTCGCCCATGTGATCGGGTGGGTCTCGGTCGGGGACGCGTCGTCGCGCAGCGGCGGCTCCGCCGGGGGCGGGGGTTCGCCGGGCCGCATCGCGGGCGGGTCGGCGGCGGCGTAGGTCGCCATGCGGGCGCCGTCGCAGTAGCACCAGCGGTCGTGCTCGGCGTCGAAGAGCCAGACGGCGTCGCCGTCCACGACGGCGCCGATCCGCATCCCGCTCGTTCCCCGGTCGAAGGTCTCCAGGTCGATCGTCCCGGCCGCGAGGTCCTGCACCATGGTCCGGTAGGAGCCGAGCGCCTCCACCAGCCGGTCCAGCAGCGGACGGGCGTCCGCCGTGCGCGCCGGGGAGCCGCCCACCGCCGGAGGGCCCTGCGGCACCGTGATCAGCAGCCGTCCGTCCACCCACGCGGACCAGCCGTTGGAGCACACGACCCGCGCCCAGTCGCCCCGGTGCTCGGTCACCCGCACCGGCAGCAGGGGGTCCAGCCCCGCGGAGGGGCTGGAGTCGTCCGGCGCCCGCCAGGTGGGCAGTCCGCCCGCCGGGGCGACATGGGTGGGGACGAACTCCGGCTCGTACATCAGGCCTACCTCCGCATGACGGCCGGCTCGTGCTGCCGCAGCAGCCTGACCACGACGAGACCGAAGGCCACCGACAGCACCACGAGCATGCCCATGTTCAGCAGCCACATCGAGGGCACGGGCCGGAAGAGCGGGTCCGACGTCACGTTGCTGGGTGTGAAGGCATGCAGGTCCAGCGTCGCGGCCATCGCCCCCAGCGCCCAGCGCGAGGGCACCAGCCAGGACAACTGCTCCAGACCCGGCACCCCGTGCAGGGGCAGCAGGGCGCCGCAGAAGACGACCTGCACGATGGCGATCAGCACCAGCAGCGGCATGGTCACCTCCTCCTTGCGCACCAGGGCCGAGATCAGCAGCCCGAGCATCATGGAGGTGAACGCCAGCAGTGCCACCGCCAGCGTGATCTCCGGCAGCGGTGGCATCAGGACCCCGCTGCCGCCCTGGGGTCTCAGACGCACGCCGACGAGGGCGACCATCGTCAGGACCACCGCCTGCGCGACGGTGATCACTCCCAGGACCACGACCTTGGACGCCAGGTAGGCCGAGCGGGACAGGCCCACGGCCCGCTCCCGCTGGTAGATGACCCGTTCCTTGACGAGTTCGCGGACCGCGTTGGCGGCCCCGGTGAGCACCGAGCCGACGCACAGGATCAGCAGCACGTTGAGCGCGTTGTTCCGGCCCAGCGCACCGCCGGCCAGTGCGCGCGCCATCCCGCCCATCACGAAGGGCAGGGCCACCATGATCGCCAGGAAGGTGCGGTCGGCGGCCAGCGACGCCGTGTAGCGGCGCACCAGCGTCCACAACTGGTCGCCCCAGCCCTGCGGCTTGGGCGGCTCCAGGGGTTCGAGCTCCGCCGGGGGCTGCGGTCCTGCGGGTTCCAGCGCCGCCGCGACGTACTCGTCGTAGAGCGGGGAGGCCTCGTACTGGCCCGCCCAGTCGCGGTTCTCCTCGTTCTCGAAGGCCTCGAAGGCTTCCGGCCACTGCCGGAAGCCGAAGAAGGGGAGGGTCTTGCTGGGCGGCCCGTAGTAGGCCATGCGCCCGCCGGGGGCCATCACCAGCAACCGGTCGCAGACCTCCAGGCTGAGCACGCTGTGCGTCACCACGATGACCGTGCGGCCGTCGTCGGCGAGCTCGCGCAGCATCGTCATCACCGAACGGTCCATCCCCGGGTCCAGGCCGGAGGTCGGTTCGTCCAGGAAGAGCAGCGAGGGCTTGGTCAGCAGTTCCAGGGCGACGCTCACGCGCTTGCGCTGGCCGCCGGAGAGGGTGTGGACCGGCTGCTTCACCCGGGCCTCCAGGCCGAGTTCGGCGATCACCTCGTCCACCCGGGCCTGCCGTTCCTCCTTGGCGGTGTCGCCGGGGAAGCGGAGTTCGGCGGCGTACGACAGGGCGCGCCCGACGGGGAGCTGCTGGTGCAGGATGTCGTCCTGCGGGACCAGGCCGATGCGCTGGCGCAGGTCCGCGTACTCGCGGTACAGGTCGCGCCCGTCGTAGAGCACCGTGCCGTGGTTCGCGGGGCGCAGGCCGGTCAGGGCGTTCAGCAGCGTCGACTTGCCGGAGCCGCTCGGCCCGACCACCGCCAGCAGGCACTTCTCGCCGACGGGGAAGCTGATGTCGTCCAGCAGCACCTTGCCGCTGTCGTCCACGCGCACCGACAGGTCGCGGACGTTGAGCGAGACCTCGCCGGTGTCGGTGAACTGCTGCAGCTTGTCCCCGACCAGCCGGAAGACCGCGTGGCCGACGTCGATGATGTCGCCCTGGTGCACGACCGCCCGTTCGACGCGCTGGCCGTCCAGATAGGTGCCGTTGTGGCTGTGCAGGTCGACGATCTCGTAGCCGCCGTCCGGCAGCGACCGCAGTTCGGCGTGGTGCCGTGAGACCAGCAGGTCCGAGACGACCAGGTCGTTGTCGGAGGCGCGCCCGATGTGGATCGTGCGGTCGGGCAGCGACCGCACCGACGTCGGGCGGCGGAAGGTGCCGGTCGCCGCGGGGGAGGCCATCGGCGGCGCCCGGTAGACCCCGGTGGGCGCCTCGGCGCTGCTCAGCCGGGCGCACGGCCCCTGCTCGGCGTGCCCGAAGCGGATGACGCTGCCCGGGCCGACGCCCCACTGCCGGACCTGCCGGCCGTTGACGAAGGTGCCGTTGGTGCTGCCCAGGTCGTGCAGCATCCAGCTGTCGCCCGCGGGCCGGATCACCGCGTGATGCCACGACACCCGGGGGTCGTCGAGGACGACGTCACCGTCGGGGTCGCGACCGACGTGGTACTCCCGACCCGGGACCAGGATCCGGGTGTCCCCGTCGGTCTCGAGCACGAGCTTGGGCGCGGTGGGCGCGAAACCTCGCTCGGCCACGCTTCGATCGTAGCCGCGGACCGGCCGCCCCGCCTGTCCCACCTGTCCCGCAACGGGCCGTCACATGGCCCTGAGGGACGGTGCCGGGGCCCTCACCACTCGGTCGGCGCGTAGTCCTTGAGGAACACCCCGTGCAGGTCCTCGCCCTGCTCGCCGCGGACAATCGGGTCGTACACCCGGGCCGCGCCGTCGATGAGGTCCAGCGGGGCGTGGAATCCCTCTTCGGCGAGGCGCATCTTGTCCGGGTGGGGCCGCTCGTCGGTGATCCAGCCGGTGTCGACGCTGGTCATCAGGATGCCGTCGGTCTCCAGCATCTCCCGCGCGCTGGTACGGGTCAGCATGTTGAGCGCGGCCTTCGCCATGTTGGTGTGCGGATGGCCCGCGCCCTTGTAGCCGCGGGTGAACTTGCCCTCCATCGCGGAGACGTTCACCACGTACTTGCGGCGGGCGGCGGCGGCCGCCATCGCCGGGCGCAACCTGCTGACCAGGATGAACGGCGCGGTCTCGTTGCACAGCTGCACTTCGAGCATCTCGACCGGGTCGACCTCGCCCACGGCCCGGCTCCAGCTGTTTGCCGCGTCGAGGTCGGGGACCAGCCCGCCGGCGTCGATCGCCGTGCCGGCCTCGATCCGGGCGAGCGAGGCCGAACCGCTCACCAGCGCCAGGTCCGTGACCTCCTGGGCCCGGGCCGACAGCTCCGCGCGCGGGGCGGGCAGCGCGGGCTGGGCACCGCTGCCGAAGGCCCCGAAGACCTCCGAGACGGGCAGCGCCCCGGCCGGGAGCGGGGCGGACTCGGCGGCCACCAGTTCCGCGTAGGCGGCGGGGGAGCGGCGCACGGTCTGCGCCGCGTTGTTGATCAGGATGTCCAGGGGGCCCTCGGCGGCCACCGAGTCGGCGAGCGCGACGACCTGGGCGGGGTCGCGGAGGTCGATCCCGACGATCTTGAGGCGGTGGATCCACTCCTCGCTGTCCGGCATCGCCTTGAAGCGCCGGATGGCGTCCGCGGGGAAGCGCGTGGTGACGGTGGTGTGGGCGCCGTCGCGCAGCAGCCGGTGCGCGATGTACATGCCGATCTTGGCCCGGCCGCCGGTGAGCAGCGCGCGGCGGCCGGTCAGGTCGGTGCGCGCGTCGCGCCGGGCACGGTTGGCGGCCGCGCACTCCCGGCACAGCTGGTGGTAGAAGGCGTCGACCTCGACGTAGCGCCCCTTGCACACGTAGCAGGAGCGCGGTCGCCGCAGGACGCCCGCGATCGCACCGGTCGTCGACGAGGAGGGCAGCAGCCCCTGGGTCTCGTCGTCGATCCGCTCGGCGGAGCCGGTCGCGGTGGACTCGGTGACCATCTTGTCGTGGGCGGTCTTGGCGGCCCGCCGGTCCTGCCGGCGGCGCTGCTTCACCATCCGGTAGATGCCGGCCGTGGCCTTGCGCACGGTGACCGCGTCGGGGTGGTCGATCGGCAGCTCGTCGAGCTCCCTGAGCACGCTGAGGCACAGCTCCAGGCGCGCCGGGTCGATGCCGGGGACGCCCTCCCAGGCCGTTGCCGTGCTCTGCTCGTTCTCGGTCGCCGTCATGCCCGCCGTCGTTCCCTGGATCGTGTGTTCCCACTGGTGTCCTGCGGAACTCTACGGAGGCCGGGGCGCCCGGCCAAAACGGCGGCTTTCGCCCGTGCGTCCCCGGCGGCCGCAGCCGGCGGCCCGGGGGCGGCCCCGGGACGGTCCGCGGCGTGCCGGCGGGTCACTCCAGGGGGGCGGTGGCCTCGCTCTCGTACGCGTAGTCCCACGGCTCGTCGGCCATGTGTTCGAGGCGCTTGTAGTACGCGGCGCTGTCCGGCCACGCCTGGTGCGCCCCCGCGTCCTGCACGCTGATGGCCAGCGGGTCGTACAGGATGCCATCGGGGGGCTGCCCCCCGGCTCCCAGTGCGATGCCGAGGGTGAGACCGTCCCCGGGGCCGCCGTGGAGTCGGATCCTGGTGGTCATGGAGGTCACCTCCTGCATCCATGATCTCTCGCCGGGGGAGGTTTGGTGAAGAACCCGGACAGCGACCCGGCCGTGGGCCGACAGTGCGTGAGAGATCCGTTACGTTACGCTTCTCCGCCCGCTCCAACCCCCCACGAGGTGCCCGCGTGCGCGAATTCAGTCTGCCCGCGCTGGTCCCGGCCACCCTCGCCGGCGGCCTGGCCGACGTGGTGTTCGAGACCGCGGCGCAGGCCCCGGACGAGGTGCGGCTGGGCCGCAAGGAGGACGGCCGCTGGCGGGACGTGACCACGGCCGAGTTCCGCGACGAGGTGACGGCCCTGGCCAAGGGGCTGCTCGCGCACGGGGTGCGGTTCGGGGACCGGGTGGGGATCATGTCGCGCACCCGGTACGAGTGGACGCTCTTCGACTTCGCGCTGTGGACCATCGGGGCGCAGCCGGTGCCCGTCTACCCGACCTCCTCCGCCGAGCAGCTGCGCTGGATCCTCCACGACACCGGCGCCGTCGGCTGCGTCCTGGAGCACGAGGACCACGCCATGACGCTGGGCTCGGTGATCGACCGGCTGCCCGCCGTGACCCGCGTCTGGCAGCTGGACTCCGGGGCGGTGAAGCAGCTGGTGGCCGACGGGGAGCGGATCTCCGAGGACGTGGTCCACCGGCACCGGCTCGCCGTGACGCCCGACGCCGTCGCCACCGTGATCTACACCTCGGGCACCACCGGACGCCCCCGGGGCTGCGTCCTGACCCACGGCAACTTCATGTGCCAGACCGACAACCTCATCGCCGGCTGGCGGCCGGTCTTCGACAGCGGCACCTCCGCGCAGCCGTCCGTGCTGCTCTTCCTGCCGCTGGCCCACGTCTTCGGCCGCATGATCCAGGTGGCGGCCGTACGGGCGAGGGTGCGCCTGGGCCACCAGCCCGGGATGACGGCCGCCGAGCTCCTGCCCGACCTGGCGCTGTTCCGGCCGACGTTCGTGCTCGCCGTGCCGTACGTCTTCGAGAAGGTCTTCAACGCCGCGCGCGACAAGGCGGAGGAGGCCGGCCACCTCGGTGTGTTCGACAAGGCCGTCGACGTGGCCGTGCGCTTCGCCGAGGCCCGCGAGCGCCGTGCGCTGGGCACCGGCCCCGGACCGAGCGCGGCGCTGCGCGTGCTGCACCGCGTCTACGACCGGATGGTGTACGCCAGGGTCCGCGAGGCGCTGGGCGGCCGGGTCCGCAACGCGGTGAGCGGCGGCTCCACCATGGGGCGGCGGCTCGGGCTGTTCCTGGAGGGCGCGGGGGTCACGGTGTACGAGGGCTACGGACTCACCGAGTCCACCTCGGCCGCCACCGCCAACCCGCCCGGGCGGGTGCGCTACGGCACGGTCGGCCTCCCCGTGCCCGGCACGGACGTGCGGATCTCGGACGAGGGCGAGATCCTGCTCCGCGGCCCGGCCGTCTTCTCCGGTTACCTCGGCGACCCGGGGGCCACGGCGCAGGCCCTGCGCGACGGCTGGCTGCACACCGGCGACCTCGGCTTCCTCGACGAGCACGGCTACCTGACGATCACCGGCCGCAAGAAGGAGATCATCGTCACCACCAGCGGCAAGAACCTCTCCCCGGCCGTCCTGGAGGAACGCGTCCGCGAGCATCCGCTGGTCGAGCACTGCCTGGTCATCGGCAACGACCGGCCCTATGTGACGGCCCTGGTGACCCTGGACGCCGAGGCGACGGCCCAGTGGCTGCGGTTGCGCGGCAAGGCCGAGGCCGGGCTGCAGGAGCTGGTGCGCGACCCGGAACTGGAGACCGAGGTGCGGCGGGCGGTGTCGGCGGCCAACACGCGGGTGTCGAAGGCGGAGTCGATCCGTTCGTTCCGCGTGCTGGCCGCCTCGTTCACCGAGGAGCGGGGGCTGGTCACCCCCTCCCGCAAGCTCAGGCGCCGGGCGGTCGAGGAGGCCTACGCCGCCGAGATCGACGCGATGTACCGGCGCTGAACCGTGGTCACGGCTTGGGGAGCAGGCATCCGGGCAGGGTGAGGTCGAACCGGTTGCCCGTGGTCACGCACGTGCCGATCCCGTAGGTCTGCTCGGCGTAGTTGATGCCCTGGCGGACGGTGACGGTGCCGTTCTCGGCCACCTCGCAGGGGTTGTTGAGGGTGCAGCGGCCGCCGTCCTCGTTCCCCGTGTTGTTGATGGCGACGACCTTGCCGGTCGCGGTGTCGATGACGGGCGAACCCGAGGTGCCGCCGATGGTGTTGCACGAGGAGGTGTAGCGGACCGAGTCCTTCCAGGTCCAGTCGCCCTCCTTGAGGAGGTGGACGAAGCCGTCGATGCTGCAGCTGTAGATGGTCTTCCAGTAGCCGGAGACGACCTTGATGGCCGTGCCCTGCACCGGGTGCGTACCGGAGACCCCCAGCGCGGAGATCCCGTAGGAGGACTGGATCTGCGCGTAGGTGCGGTTCAGCTGGTACACCGAGATGTCGGTGTCGGTCATGGTCGCGTACGCCAGCTTGGTGGCGCGCAGCGTGGCGACCGAGCGGCCCGAGGAGTTGAGCAGGCCGAAGGTGCGTGTCGACGTCTGGTTGACCAGCACCTCGCCGGGGTCGAGGAAGCCGCTGGTCAGGCAGTGCCCGTTGGAGAGCACCAGGGCGGGGTCGGTGGACGCGGAGCCCGGGAAGCGGATGAGCGACCCGGAGCAGTTGCTGAGCGACACCGTGCCGGCGAAGTCGACGGTGACGGCGGCCCTGGCGTCCGGTGCGGCCGCGGTGTCCCGGCCGGCCGCCGAGGCGGGGGCTGCGGACAGCCCGAGGGACGCGACCGCGGCGAGGGCCGCAAGGGCAGCCGCGAAGACTCCTCTGAGAGGTCGTTTCATGTGGGGGGTCCTCTCGAGACCGAAGTTCTTTCGGTTTTGGCATGGACATTGTTGTGAACTCGAGAGGGTGGTCACAAGAGGGCCCCATGCGGCCGGACCGCGCCCGACGGCGCGCCGGAGGCGGCTGCCGGCGGGCACGGTCCGGTGACGGGGCGTCAGCCCGGGAGCCCCACGACCCGGTCGCCCGCCCGGCGGGCGGGCGCGCCGATCCGGACGTCCGTCCCGCGCTCGTGGGGACCGGCCTGGACCGGTACGGCCGCGCGCGGCGCGGGGGCGACCAAGGCGTGGCGGGCGGCGGCCGCGAGCGCACGCCGGTCCGGGAGCGAGCCCGCCGCGATGCGGGGGAACGCCGCCACTTCCGCGGTGAGTCCGCGGGCCGCCACCACCCGGCGCACCGAGTCCATCAGGGTGTCCTCGCCGAGGAACGCCGCCTCGGTGCTGGGCCTCCCGTCGGCGTGCCGGTAGCGGATGAGCAGCGGCTGCACGTCTGCGCCGGCGTCCAGCGCGGCCTGGAACAGCGCCCGGCGGTACCGGCCTTCCTCACGGCCGCACCAGGTGCTGCCCTCCGGGAAGGCCACCACCGTCGCGCCCGAGCGCAGCGCCGCCGCGACCTCCGCCACCGTGTCCGGCAGCGCGCGGATCCGTTCCCGGTCGATGAAGATCGTGCGGCCGCGCACGCACAGCCGCCCGATCACCGGCCAGTCGCGGATCTCCCGCTTGGCGACGTTGCGGCCCGGGAAGACCGCGGCGATCAGCGGGATGTCCAGCCACGACACGTGGTTGGAGACCACCAGCAGGCCGCGGCCCGGCTCCCGTGGCGCAGGCTCGGGCAGCCGCACCCGGACGCCGAAGGCCGCCGCCAGTGAGCGGGTCCAGTGCCGGATCAGCCGCTCGCGCCCGGCCGGGCCGCACAGCGCGCCGAGCGGTACCGAGAGCACGACGCCGGTGAACAGCACCACCAGAGCGGCGGCGTACCGCAGCAGCCGCCGGACCCGGCCCACCACCTGACCGTCGCCGGTCACGCACGCCTGCGGGGTGCAGGGGGCGACCGGCGACCACCACGCCGCGGCCATCTCAGACCGATCCGAGCGAGCCGATGGCGCCGAAGTGGCGCAGGTAGCGCTCGTCGGTGCGCTCCAGCGAGAGCAGGATGAACAGGTCGGCGACGCCGAAGTCCGGGTCGTAGGCGGGCTCGCCGCACACCCAGGCGCCCAGCCGCAGGTAGCCGCGGAGCAGCGCGGGCAGCGTGGTCCGGGCCGGGCGGACGATGCCCGCCGGGTCCCAGGGGCGGTGCGGGGAGACCAGGTACTCCTCGGGGGCCATGTTCTTGGCGGAGACCCGGTCCCACACGCCCGCGGCCAGCGCGCCGCCGTCGGTGAGGGGCACCGAGCAGCAGCCGGCGACCCAGTTGTGGCCGGTGGTCGCCATGTAGCGGGTGATGCCGCCCCACATCAGCGCGACGACGGCCCCGTCACGGTGGTCGGGGTGCACGCACGAGCGGCCCACCTCGACCATGTCGTGCTGGATCGGCGCGAGCCGGGTCAGGTCGAACTCGGACTCGGAGTAGTTGCGGCCCGCGCGGCGGGCGTTGGCGGGGGTGAGCAGCCGGTAGGTGCCGACGACCTCGCCGGTGGGGTCGTCCTTCACCAGCAGGTGGTCGCAGAAGGCGTCGAGGGCGTCGACGTCCAGGCCCGGCTCGGGCGTGTCCAGCAGGGCCCCCATCTCCCCGGCGAACACCTGGTGCCGCAGACGCTGTGCGGCCCGCACCTCCGCCTCGTCCTGGGCGAGGCTCACCGAATAGCGGGGGCGGTCGGTCGGGGTGTCGACGACGGGAGCGAGTTCGTACGAAGCGGTCATGGCGCGATTCCCTGGTCAGGGGGACGGGGACACCCTTATCTGTCCCGTCGCGGCCTTGCCTTGGCGTGTCCTTGACGGAGCGCGCAGATGTGCGCTCGCTGAAGTGCCGGTGCCGTGGGTCCGCGGGCCGCCCGCTTCACCCGGAAAGCGCTCCCAAGCGGCCTTCGAGCAGCAGCAGGAGCTCGCCGAGGATGCCCGCCAGCTCCTCGCGGCGGCCCTCCGGGAGCCCGGACAGCAGCCCCGTCTCGTAGGCGAGCTGCTCGGGCAGGACGCGGTCGACGAGCGCGCGGCCCTCCTCGGTCAGCCGCAGGTGGGAGACCCGGCGGTCGCGGCTGTCCGGGCGGCGGGCGACCAGGGTACGCTCCTCCAGCAGCTTGATCCGCTTGGTGACCGCGGCGCCCGAGGCGAAGGTCTCCCGGGCCAGCCGGCCCGGGGTCAGCTCCCCGCCGACGCGGCGCAGGGCGATGAGGATGTCGTACTCGGGGCGGGTGAGGCCTTCGCGACCCAGGGGCGTCTCGGTGACCTGCTGCAGCAGTGCGGTGCAGCGGTTCAGCCTGCCGATCACGGCGACCGGCCCGAAGTCCAGGTCCGGGTAGACGTCCTGCCACTGGCGCAGCACCGTCGCGACGGCGTCCTCCACGCGGGTTGTCCTTCCTCCGTACGCCGGCGGCTCCGGCGGCGTGCGCATGATCGTACGCGTCGTCACGGCACTGTGACGGACCGGCCGTCCCCGCGCCGACCTGCCAGCATCAGGTGGCCGCGGTCCTCCGCGGCGGCGATCCGACGCTCGGGCAGGGCCCGGCTCCACCATTCGCCGGAGGCGGTGTCGGCGGCTTCGCGCAGTTCCAGGAGGGCGGTCACGAGCCGGGCCTCGCGGGCGACGGGCGCGGCGAGTTCGTGCTCCAGGCGCCGCAGCGCGGCGCCCACCCGGTGGCCCGCCCGGCGGTTCGGCACGGCGAAGCAGGCGAGCAGCCCGGCGGCGGCGCCGACGAGGGTGTCCAGCCAGCGGTCGGACACCAGCCGGCCGGCGGGCTGTGCGCCCGCGAACTCGGTCATGATCATGGCCATGGGCGTCACGAAGGCGCTGGCGATCCAGTAGTTGCGCGCGATGGTCGCCTCGGCCGCGAAATTGCAGGCCAGCGCGGTCACGATGAGGGCCACGGCCCCGGTGGCCGTGAACGGCACCAGGACGGTGAACAGCAGCACGCCCAGGAGGTTGCCGAGCACCCGCTGCAGCGCGCGGTGCCACGACAGGGTGGTGTTGGCGGCGAAGACGGCCGCGGCGGTCACCACGGCCCAGTACGGCCGGTCCACGCCCAGGGCCATCGATCCCCACCCCGCCAGGGCGCTGCCGAGCAGGACGCGCAGCCCGACGGGGAGCAGATGCCGCAGGCCGGGGCGGTGGGGCCGCCCCGCCCGGCCGGTCCGGGTGCCGACGGAAGGGGCGGGGGTGCGCGCGGCGGGGCCGGGGTCCGGCAGGGTGCGGGTACGGCGCAGGGTGCGGGCCCACTCGGTGAGCCGGTCCGCGTCGGCCGGCTCGGCGGCCTCGGCGCGTGCCAGCAGCCGCTCCAGGCCCACCAGATGGACGGTGGTCCGGGCCGCCCGCAGGGTGTGCCAGCCGGTGTGCACGGCCAGGGTTGCCTCGTGGCGGCTGCCGGGGGCGCCCCCGTCGGTCAGCGCGCGCGCCCGGACCTCCAGGGCCCGCGCGACGGCGGTGCGCTCGGGGGCGTGCGGCCGCACGAGCACCGGGGCCATGCATACCAGCCAGGCGACGGCCCCGCCGAGCAGCACCAGCCCGGTGTGCGCGGGCACCTGCCCGAGGGTCTGCGGGACGAAGGCCGCGCTCGCGGCCACGAAGGTGAAGATCACGTTCCCGGGCGGCCCGATCCGTGTCGCGTCGCACACCACCTTGTGCACCGCCGCGAGCAGGGCGGCCACCGCCACCCGGACCGGCGTCGACTGGGTCAGCGCCGCGGTGGTCAGCGCCACCCCGGCCCCGGCGGCCATGCCCAGGACGACCAGGGCGAGCGTCCGGGCCCGGGCGGCGAAGGGCAGCCCGTGCGCGTACAGGGCGCACAGTCCGCCGCCGACGGCGTACAGCACCAGGTCCAGGCGCCCCAGGGCCAGCAGCGTCACCTCGATCAGGCCCACGGCGACGACGACGCTGAGGGCCCGGCGGTGCCAGAGGTCCTGGACGGTGCGGAGCCGGAAGGCGCCGCGGACGGGGAGGGGGAAAGCGGGCATAGGGGAAAGCTTAGCAGATGTTTTACTCGTGAAAGATAATCCGGCCGGCCGGCCCGGACGGACCCGGACGGACCCGGACGGACGGACCCGCGACGAACGCGGTGGCCGGCCCCCGGGACCGGCCACACGCGGACCCGCGCGGATCAGGCGGGGAACGCCAGCGACAGCGCGAACCGCCCCTCGGCATCCGTCCACCAGTGCCGCAGGGCGAGACCGGCGGCGGCCAGCTCGGCCCGCACGCCCTCCTCGCGGAACTTGGCGGAGACCTCGGTGCGCATCTCCTCGCCGCGGGCGAAGTCCACGGAAAGGTCGAGCGCGGGGACCTTCACGGTCACGTCCGCGCGCGCCCGCAGACGCATCTCGATCCACTCCTCCTCGCGGTCCCACACGGCGAGGTGGTCGAAGTCGTCCGGGTGGAAGTCCGCGCCGAGCTCGCGGTCGATGACCGACAGGACGTTCTTGTTGAAGGCGGCCGTGACCCCCTGCGCGTCGTCGTACGCCGCCACCAGCGTCGCCTCGTCCTTGACCAGGTCGGTGCCGAGCAGCAGCGCGTCGCCCTGGGAGAGCAGGGCCCGGACCGAGGAGAGGAAACGTGCCCGCTCCTGCGGCAGCAGGTTGCCGATCGTGCCGCCGAGGAAGGCGACCAGCCGCGGCCCGGGAGTCCCGGGGAGGGCCAGGCCGTGCTGGAAGTCGGCGACGAGCGCGTGCACGGTCAGCTCCCGGTGGTCGGCGAGCAAGGCGTCGCCGGCCCCTCTGAGCGCGGACTCGCTGACGTCGATCGGCACGTACGTCAGCGGTGCGCCCAGCGCGCCGATGAGCAGCCGGGTCTTCTCCGAGGAGCCGGAGCCCAGCTCGACGAGGGTGCGGGCGCCGGTCGCCTTGGCGATCTCCGGCGCCCTCGCGTGCAGGATCTCCCGCTCGGCGCGGGTCGGGTAGTACTCGGGCAGCCGGGTGATCTCCTCGAACAGCTCGCTGCCGCGGGCGTCGTAGAACCACTTGGGCGGGAGCTGCTTGGGGCTGCGGGTCAGCCCGTACGCCACGTCGGCGCGCAGCGCGGCCGCGGTGGCGTCGGCGGGCAGGGTGCGGGTGAGGGTGAACGGGCTCACAGGTGCGGCTCCTTGAGCGGGATCAGCAGGACCTCGGTGGGATCGCCGTACAGCAGGTGGCGGTCGGGGACCTCGGTCCAGCGCGGACTGTCGTCGTACGGCTCGGAGGCCACGACGAGGGAGCGGCCGGGCGTGTCCAGGTACCAGAGCGTGTCGCCCCAGGCGGTACCGGCGATCGCCCGGCCGTCGGTCAGCAGGAAGTTGAGCCGTGAGTCGGGGGTCAGCGCGGCCAGCCGGCCGACGGTGTCGGCGAGCGCCTCGTCCGCACCGGCGCCGGCGCGCAGCCGGTGCAGGGTCAGCGCCCAGGCCAGGGCGGAGTCGCAGCGTGCCTCCAAGGTCAGCAGCTCCTCGGGGGGCAGCGTGCGGGCCGCCTCGGCGACCGAGTGCGGCCAGCCGCGCAGCGCGCCGTTGTGGCTGAACAGCCAGCGGTCCGCCGTGTACGGCGCGGCGGCGGACTCGTCGGCCACCGAGCCCTCGCTGATGTCGCGGACCGCGCCGAGCAGCGCTCCGGAGCGCGTCACCCGGCACACGTCCGCGAAGGACGGGTCGTCCCACACCGGCCCGGAGCGCCGGTAGCGCGCGGGCAGCGGATCCCCGTCCGCGTACCAGCCGAGCCCGAAGCCGTCGGCGTTGACCGTGCCGTACTTCTGCCGGCGCGGCGCCCACGACTGGCGGTACAGCGAGTGCGGCGGGTCGATGACGAGCTCGCGGAGCGCGACGGGCGGCCCGACGTACGCCAGGTGCCGGCACATCAGCCGCGCCCCCGTCTGCTCGGGGCGGCGCTCACACCTGCTCCGGGCGGGCGTCGCGGGCGGTGCGGAAGCCGGAGAAGATCTGCCGCCGGATCGGGTAGTCCCAGTTGCGGAACGTGCCCCGGCAGGCCACCTGGTCCACGGCGAACGAGCCGCCGCGCAGCACCTTGTGGTCGGGGCCGAAGAAGACCTCCGAGTACTCCTTGTACGGGAACGGGGCGAAGCCCGGGTAGGGCAGGAAGTCGCTCGCCGTCCACTCCCACACGTCGCCGACCAGCTGCCGCACGCCCAGCGGCGAGGCACCGGCCGGGTAGCTGCCCACCGGGGCCGGCCGCAGGTGCCGCTGCCCGAGGTTGGCGTGCTCCGGGCCGGGGTCGGCGTCGCCCCACGGGTAGCGGCGGGAGCGGCCGCTCCCCGGGTCGTGCCGGGCGGCCTTCTCCCACTCCGTCTCGGTGGGCAGCCGGCGCCCGGCCCAGCGGGCGTACGCGTCGGCCTCGTACCAGCACACGTGCAGCACGGGCTCCTCGCGCGGCACCGGCTCGGTCACCCCGAAGCGGCGGCGCAGCCACGTACCGCCCTCCCGGTGCCAGAACAGCGGGGCGGACAGGCCGTGCTCGCGGACGTGCGCCCAGCCCGCCGGGGTCCACCAGCGCTCGTCCCCGTAGCCGCCGTCCTCGATGAAGGCGAGGTACGCGCCGTTGCTCACCGGCACGGTGTCGATGAAGAACGGGGCCACCTCGCGCACGTGCGAGGGACGTTCGTTGTCCAGCGCCCACGGCTCGGCCGAGGTGCCCATGGTGAACGGACCGCCGGGGACCAGGACCTCGGCCGGCAGCAGCGCAGCGTCCGCGGGTGCGGGCGGCGGCGGGGGGGCGGTCAGTGCCGCCGGGCCGCGGCGCAGCTGATGGGTGATCAGCATCGTCTCGTCGTGCTGCTGTTCGTGCTGGGCGATCATGCCGAAGGCGAAGGCCGCGTCGGTCAGCGGCGTGCCGTGCAGCGGTGCCCGCTCCAGGATGTCCAGCACACGCCCGCGCACCTCGGCCGCGTACGCGTGCGCCTCCGCGGGCGGCAGCAGCGGCAGGGTGGGCCGTTCCGAGCGCGGGTGCTCGAAGGCGTCGTAGATCGGGTCGATGTCGGGGCGCAGGGCCTCACGGCCGCCGACGTTCCGCAGCAGCCACTGCTCCTCCTGGTTGCCGATGTGGGCCAGGTCCCAGACCAGGGGCGACATCAACGGGGAGTGCTGCGCGGCGAGTTCGTGGTCGTCGACGCAGGTGGTGAGCGCCCGGGTGCGGTCGCGCGCGGTGGTCAGGGCGTCCAGCGCCCGCCGGCGCAGGGTCTCGGGGTCGAGCGCGGGTGCGGTCACGTGCGGCTCTCCTTGCGTAGGAAGGCGTCGAGCATGTCGTCGGCGGGACAGCGGCCGCGCTGGACGTAGCGCTCGGTGAAGTCGTCCACCGCCCGCTGCACGGCCTGGTCCGCGCCGAGCCGGGGCAGGGCCTCCCGGGCCGCGGCGAAGCAGGTCATGGCGGTGGCGTGGAGTTCGGGGTCGGCCAGGCCGTGCCGGGCGGCGCGCCGCCACAGCGGGTTGCGCGGCGCCGGGTCCCGGCCCGCCGCGTCGGCGAGCGGCTTCACCGCCCGGTAGGCGACCTCGGAGGCGGCGGCGTCGTCGAAGAGCGCCACGGCCACGGCCAGCGGCACGATCCAGCCGTCCCGCCCCGACTGCGCGTCGATCATGCGCAGTTCCAGGTAGCCGCGTGGCCGCACCGGCGGGAACAGCGTCGACAGGTGGTAGTCCAGGTCGGCGGCGGTCGCAGGCCGGTACGACCCGTCACGGATCCAGTCGCGGAAGGTGAGCCCGTCGGGCACCGCCCAGGGTGCCTCGTCGCCGCGGATGCACAGCACCGGGGCGTCCAGGGCGTAGGCGGTCCAGGACGTCCGCGGGTCGGCCCCGGTGGGCGGGGCGAGGGTGCGCCCCGGGTCCAGGGCGGCCCACACCGCCTGCCGCGTGGACCGCCAGCCGGTCGGGCGGCCCGCGCTGAGCGGCGAGTTGGCGAACGCGGCGACCAGGACCGCGCCCAGCAGGTGCGCCAGCAGCCAGCGTCTGCCGAGTCCGAAGGGGCCCGGCTCCTCCGTACCCGAGTCCAGGCAGACCTGGACGGAGGCCGTGGAGCACATCATGGACCGGCCCGCGGGTCCTGAGCGGTCGAAGTAGGTCTCCATCGCCGCGTACCGGGGCTCGTCCAGCAGCCGCCGGGGCCGGCGCCAGGGGTCGTGGCCGTGGCCCGCCAGGGCCAGGCCCTCCCGGCGGAGCCGGTGGCGTACGGAGTGGAGGTCGGCGGCCGCGGCGTTGACGCACGCGGTGAGCGAGGGGGCGGGCAGCGAGCTCAGCTCCAGCTGGCCGCCGGGCTCGGTCGTGAGCCGGGAGCGGAGGTACAGGTCGTGCAGTGCGGCGACGGCGGCGCCGAGCCGTGCGGGGCCCACCGGGCGGGCCGGGTCGTGCGGGTCGTGGAGGAACCATTCCAGTTCCACGCCTATGCGGCGCGGCGGGCCGGTCTTGAAACAGATGCCCTGGATGTGTTCCTCCGCCGCTGTCTCGGTGATCGGTTCGGATGTCTCCATCCGCTGGCTGGTGCCGGGCATGGCCGGGACCTCCCGTCGAAGGCGGCTTTCCGTGTCCCGCCCGGCCACGGCCGGGCGGTGTCCGTACCACCTAAGCCCTTCGGTGCGGGTCGCTCAAGAGCGCCCCGGACGAACGGCCGAGGGACGGTAGATGACACCCGAGTCGAGGGCGGCCTCTGCCGTCCGGTCCGAATCAAGCGTGGACCGCGACCTGGCGGCCCGCATCTCCAGAGCGCGTCCGTGCAGGTCAGAGGGTGGATGCCAGGACCTCCCCGGCGATCTTCCGGTCCACCGCGGCGCGCACCAGCGCCGCGGCCAGGACGGCCTCCTCGCCCTCCGGCACCAGCTCCGCCAGCTCGCCGGCCGTGCCGGGGAGCTGCAGCCGCTGCGCACCCTGGAGCACCTTCCCGTCGAAGGCGGGGGCGAATTCAGGCCACACCGCCTGCACCTCCCGCAGGAAGACGCCCGCCCCGACCGGGCCGATGCCGGGCACCTCCCGCAGCAGCCGGCACAGCCGCTCCGCGTCCCCTTCGGCCGCCGCGCGGGCCTTGCGCAGGTCGCCGTCGTACCGGTCCAGCAGCAACTGCGCCGCGTCGCCGAGCCGGGTCGCGGTCCGCTCGTCGTACCGGCGGTAGCCGCCCTCGTCCAGCACGTCCCGTCTCCGCTGCCAGGTCGCGCCGGCCGTCGCGGCGGGGTTGCGCAGCCCCGCCGCGAACAGGGCGCGGGCCGCGGCGATCGCCGTCCGCGTGCGGATGCGGGCACCGAGCAGCATCGCGAGGACGAGCAACTGGTAGAGCGGCTGCGGGGTGTCGCGCAAGCGGATGCCCGCCTCCATGGCGTACGTCTCGCCGTGCGCCGCCAGCAGCGCCCGCACCGTCGCCCGGGCATCCCGCACGTCCCCGGCGTTCTCCGTACTCCGGCCGGCGGTCACGTCGGGCCCGTTCCCGCGCGCAGTGCCCGGCGCGGCGGCCGGAGCTGGTCGTGGCGCATGGGGTGCGTGTTCCCGGACGGACCGGCATGAAACGGCTGCCCGAGGGCGCGGGCCCGGGCGGTGGGCTCAGCGGTCCAGGAGCCCGGCGCGGTCCTGGGCGCGGTAGCGCTCCAGCAGCGTGGCGAGGTCCGCGGCGGTGAAGCGGCGGTACGCCGCGCCGCAGGGTCCCTCGCCGGGCGGGGACCACCACACGGGATCGGGGCAGCGGAAGCCCTCACGGCGCAGGGCGGCGCGCCGCACCTTGTTGGTGGCGGTGACCGGCATGCGCGGTACGACCCGTACGAAGCGCGGGGCCGACTTCGTGCCGAGGTCCGCCTGCGCCGCCAGGAACGCGGCGAAGGCGCCGGGGTCGAAGGCGGCGCCCTCGCGGAGTGCCAGGGCCGTCATCACCTGGTCGCCCGAGACGGGGTCGGGGACGGCGTACACGGCGACGGCCGCGGCGGCGGGGAAGCGGGCCAGGACGTTCTCCATGACGGCGGCGGCGAGGTTCTCGCCGTCCACGCGCAGCCGGTCGTCGGCGCGGCCCGCGAAGTGGAACCAGCCCTCGGTGTCCCGGAAGAACAGGTCGCCGGTCCAGTACCAGCCGTCGCGGGTACGAGCGGCGACCGCCTCGGGGTTGCGCCAGTACCCCTCGAAGCGGGAGGGCCCGCGGTTGACGAGCTCGCCGATCGCCTCGTCGCCGTTGAGCAGCCGGCCCGCCGCGTCGAGGACCGCGCGGGGCCGCTCGGCGCCGGTCGCCGGGTCCACCACGGCGAGGTCGGCTCCGGGGGCGGCGCGCCCGACCGCGCCGGGCGGCGTGCCGGGGGAGCGCTGGATGGCGGCCCCGCCCTCGGAGGAGCCGTACCCCTCGGTGAGGGGCACGCCGAAGCGCTCCGCGAACCGGGCCGCGTCGACCGCCCCGGCCTCGGTGCCGAAGCCCCGGCGCAGGCGGTGGTCGCGGTCGTCGGGGCGCTCGGGGGTGGCGAGCAGGTACTGCACGGCCCGCCCGACGTAGGTGAAGTACGTGGCCCCGTAGGCGCGTACGTCCGGCAGGAAGCGGGAGGCGGAGAAGGACCGGCGCAGCGCGACCGCGCCGCCGCCCGCGAGGGCGGGTGCCCAGCCGGCCATCACGGCGTTGCCGTGGAAGAGCGGCATGCACAGGTAGTGGACGTCGTCCGGTCCGAGGCCCAGGAAGCCGCTGAGGGAGGCGCCCGCGTCGGCGAGCCTCCCCTGGGAGACGACCACGGCCTTGGGGGCGCCGGTCGAGCCGGAGGTGAAGTAGAGCAGGAGCCGGGAATCGGGGCGTATCCGGCTGCCGCGCGGCGGACCGGCGTCCTCGTACGGGCGCAGCAGCGCCGCGTACGCCGGGTCGTCCACGACCAGGATCCGTTCCGGGGGGAGGGGGAGCGCGAGACCGCGCAGCGAGGGCAGGTGCGCGCGCTCGGTGACCAGCAGCGCGCACTCGGTGTGCGCGATGTCCCGGGCCAGTTCCGTACCGCGCCGGGTCGGGTTGACCCCCACCACGGCGGCCCCCGCACACGCCGCGGCGCCGAGCCACAGCGGGAACTCCGGGACGTTGCCCAGGAGCACCCCGACGTGCGGCTCGGCGCCGTACGGCAGCAGGTCGGCCAGGAGCGCGGCGCGGGCGGCGGAAGCGGCCGCCACGTCATGGCGGCTGAGCCTGTGCTCCCCGTACAGCAGCCCGGGGCGCCGATCGCCCCACTGGCCCTCGACGAGCTCCGCTATGGTGCGCCCCATACGGCCGCACCATAGCTGACGCCTCGTCAGATGTCAGGCCTTCGGGGCCTCCTGGTCCGCGCCCTGTTCGGCGATGGACTTGCGGACCTCGTCCATGTCCAGGTCGCGGGCCTGCTTGATCAGGTCCTCGAACGCGGGTGCGGGCAGCGCGCCGGGCTGGGAGAAGATGGCCACCTTGTCGCGGATGATCATCAGCGTCGGGATGGACTGGATCTGGAACGCGGCGGCCAGCTCGGGCTGCGCCTCCGTGTCGACCTTGCCGAACACGAGGTCGGTGTTCTTCTCCGCGGCCGACTCGTAGACGGGGGCGAACATCCGGCACGGGCCGCACCAGGACGCCCAGAAGTCGATCAGGACGAAATCGTTGTTGCCCACGACCTCGTCGAAGTTGTCCTTGGTGAGCTCAACAGTGCTCATGCTTCCCTTACCTGCTTCCGGGTGCCGTCGGTCGGGACCCACTGACCGTAACCGAGGGCAGCGCTGCGCTATTCCGAACGCCGTCCTCCCGGCGCGTCCCCCCGCCGCCCCGCGGAACGGGATGCAGGGAGCCGGGCGGGGCCGGATGCTGGAGGGAGCGGGGACGTCCGTCGCCCCCGCCGGTCAGACGCGGGGGCGACCCACGGGAGCGGCCGATGGTGACGACGATGCACGCCGTACGGGCGCATCGGCGCGGCGGGCCCGAACAGCTCCGCTACGAGACCGTGCCCCGCCCCGAGCCGGACGCGGGTGAGGCGCTGGTGGCGGTGCGGGCGGCCTCCGTGACGGCCGGGGAGCTCGGCTGGGACGCGACCTGGACCGACAGCTTCGACGGCTCGGGCCGCGACCGCACCCCCACGATCCCCTCGCACGAGGTCTCCGGCGTGGTCGCCGAGGTGGGCCCCGGGGTGATCACCCCGAGGGTAGGGGACGCCGTCTACGCACTGATCCCCTTCGTCCACGACGGTGCCGCGGCCGAGTTCGTCACCCTCCCCGCGGGCATCCTCGCCGCCAAGCCCCGGCGTCTCGACCACGACGCGGCCGCCTCGGTCCCGCTCGCCGCGCTCACCGTCTGGCAGGCGCTCGCCCGGCACGCAGGGGTCACCCCGGGCCGGCACGTGCTGGTCCACGGCGCGGCGGGAGGCGTCGGCTCCTTCGCCGTCCAGATCGCCGCCGCGCTCGGCGCGCGGGTCACGGCGACCGCCGCCGCGCGCGACGCGGGATTCGTCGCCGGACTGGGCGCGGAGCGGGTCGTCGACTACGCCGCCGGCCGCTTCGAGGACGAGGTGGCGGACGTGGACGTCGTCTTCGACGCCGTCGGCGGCGCCACGCAGGACCGCTCCTGGTCGGTGCTGCGTCCCGGCGGGCTGCTGGTGAGCATCGTGTCCCCGCCGGACGAGGAGAGCGCCCGCGCGCACGGTGCCCGCGGCGTCTTCTTCGTCGTCGAGCCGGACCGGACGGGCCTGGAGGCGGTCTCCCGGCTCATCGACGGCGGCAAGCTCACCCCGCGGGTCGACCGCGTGGTGCCGCTCGCGGAGACCCGCGCCGCCTACGAGGCGCTGGAGCACGAGCACCGCCGCGGCAAGGTCGTCATCCACGTCGCCGACGGGGCCTGACCGCCCGCGGCGGGAGAGGGCCTACGGGACGACCGTCACCGGCCAGCGGCCCGCCTTGACCAGCCGCACCGCCACCGAGCCCACGAGCCGGTGCCCGGCCTTCTCGGAGGCGCCGACCACGACCGCGTCGGCCTTGAGCTCGTCGGAGGCCTGGGACAGCCCGCTGAACGGGTCGCCCGTGAAGGTGTGGAACTCCCAGCGCAGGCTGGACACCGACTGGAAGCGTGAAGCGGCCTTCTCTATCTCCGCCTTGAGCTCGTCGGCGATCTCGGCGGTCGCCTCCGCGACCGGGGCGCCGAAGGCGGCCCCCGCCGCCAGGACCGGCTGCACGTACACGATCGCCAGCAGCGCCCTCTGGCGCCGCGCCAGCCCCGCCGCGTACGCCGCGGCGCGCCACGACGACTCCGATCCGTCCAGTCCCGCCACGATCACCTTGGGACCGTCCGTGCCCCGCTCGAAAGCCGCCTTGTCGCTCACGTTCCGAGCCTACTTGCGGGACTGCCGCGCGCGCCGCACCGGACGCGGGGAATCCGCGCCCGCGGCGAGATGACCGTCCACCAGCCGCTGCAGCGCGGAGGTGAAGACCGCCCGTTCGTCCTGCGGAAGGGCCGCCAGCAGGTCGCCGTGGACGCGGGCGGTGATATCCCTGCCGAGGGCGACGCGCTCCCGGCCCGCCTCGGTGACGGTGATGATGCGGGCCCGGCGGTCCGTGGGGGAGGGGTGCCGCTCGGCGAGGCCGGCCCGCTCCAGCTCGTCCATGGTGACCACCATCGTGGTCTTGTCCTGCTGGGAGACCTCGGCCAGTTGAGCCTGCGTCAGCTCCCCGGGGAGCGCGTGCAGCAGCACGCAGTACCCGCGGGGGGTGAGCCCGACCTCGGCCAGCGCCGCCGCCAGCCGGTTCGTCATGGCGTGGCTGGCGTACTGCAGCAGCCCGGTGAAGTCGGGCGCGGAAACCGTGGGACCCATGGTCCGAGCCTAGCAAAAAGGTCCGTTACCGAATCATCGGTGACACGAACGATCCGGCGGGTAAATCGTTCGGCCGCGGGGGCCCGCATGCCTACCATGGGACGGCATGAACCTCCCGTCCCGTCACCACGACGTCCCCGGCAAGCCCTCCCTCGAGGGGCTCGAAGCGAAATGGTCGCGGCGCTGGGACGAGTCGGGCGTACACCGCTTCGACCGGTCGCGGCCGCGCGAGGAGATCTTCTCCATCGACACCCCGCCGCCCACGGCCAGCGGATCGCTCCACATCGGCCACGTCTTCTCGTACACCCACACCGACACCGTCGCCCGCTACCGGCGCATGCGCGGGCAGACCGTCTTCTACCCCATGGGCTGGGACGACAACGGCCTGCCCACCGAGCGCCGGGTCCAGAACCACTACGGGGTCCGCTGCGACCCCTCGCTCCCGTACGACCCCGGTTTCACCCCGCCCGAGCGTCCCGGCAGTCACCAGCAGTCCGTCTCGCGGCGGAACTTCATCGAACTGTGCGAGGCCCTCACCGCAGAGGACGAGAAGGCGTTCGAGCAACTCTGGCGCCGCCTGGGCCTGTCGGTCGACTGGACGCTCACCTACCAGACCGTCGGCGCCCGTTCGCGCGCCGCCTCCCAGCGCGCCTTCCTGCGCAACCTGGCGCGCGGCGAGGCCTACCCGGCCGAGGCACCCACCCTGTGGGACACCACCTTCCGCACCGCCGTCGCCCAGGCGGAACTGGAGGACCGCGAACGGCCCGGCGCCTACCACCGGCTGGCCTTCCACCGCCCCGGCGGCGGCCGGGTCGTCGTCGCCACCACCCGGCCGGAACTCCTCCCCGCCTGCGTCGCCCTGGTCGCGCACCCCGACGACGAGCGCTACCGGGAGCTGATCGGCACGAGCGTCACGACCCCGGTCTTCGGCGTCGAGGTCCCCGTCCGCGCCCACCGGCTGGCCGACCCGGACAAGGGCACCGGCATCGCCATGATCTGCACCTTCGGCGACACCACCGACGTCACCTGGTGGCGCGAACTCCGGCTGCCCACCCGCCCGGTCCTCGGCCGCGACGGACGCTTCCTGCCCGCGCCGCCGGCCGCCCTGCGGACGGCGCAGGCCCGTGAGGCGTACGGAGAGCTGGCCGGCGCCACCGCGCACACCGGCCGCGAGCGGCTGGTGGGGATGCTGCGCGAGCGCGGCGACCTGGAGGGCGAGCCCGAACCGGTCGTCCACGCCGTCAAGTACTACGAGAAGGGCGACCGGCCGCTGGAGATCGTCACCACGCGCCAGTGGTACCTGCGCAACGGCGGCCGCGACGAGGCCCTGCGCGAGCGGCTGCTGGAGCGGGGCCGCGAACTGCGCTGGCACCCGGAGCACATGCGCGTCCGCTACGAGAGCTGGGTCGAAGGGCTCAACGGCGACTGGCTGATCAGCCGCCAGCGGTACTTCGGCGTCCCCGTCCCCGTCTGGTACCCGCTCGACGAGGCCGGCGAGCCCGTCCACGACACGCCGCTGGTCCCCGACGAGTCGGCGCTGCCCGTCGACCCCGGCACCGACGTCCCCGACGGCTACCGCGAGGAGCAGCGCGGCGCGCCCGGCGGGTTCACCGGTGACCCGGACGTCATGGACACCTGGGCGACGTCGTCGCTCACCCCGCAGATCGCCGCCGGATGGGGCACCGACGACGAACTGTTCGCCAAGGTCTTCCCGATGGACCTGCGGCCGCAGGCCCACGAGATCATCCGCACCTGGCTGTTCGGCAGCATCGTCCGCGCCCACGCCGAGCAGGGCGTCCTGCCGTGGCGGCACGCCGCGATCTCCGGCTGGATCCTCGATCCGGACCGCAAGAAGATGTCCAAGTCCCGGGGCAAGGCGGTCACCCCGGGCGACCTGCTGGAGCAGCACGGCTCCGACGCCGTCCGCTACTGGGCGGCCGCCGCCCGGCCGGGCACGGACACCGCCTTCGACACCGGGCAGATGAAGATCGGCCGCCGCCTGGCCACCAAGGTCCTCAACGTCGGGCGCTTCGTCGTCACCTCCGGCGCGGTCACCTCCGGCGCGGTCGTGGACGGCGCCGCACCGGCGGTCGCCGCACCGCTGGACCGCGCCCTCCTCGCGGGCCTCGCGTCGACCGTCCGCGCCGTCACCGACGCCCTGGAGGAGTTCGACCACGCCCGCGCCCTGGAACGCGTGGAGTCCTTCTTCTGGGACTTCTGCGACGACTACGTCGAACTGGTCAAGGGCCGCGCGTACGACGGCGACCCCTCCGCCCTCGCGACGCTGTCCACCGCCCTGTCGGTCCTGCTGCGGCTGTTCGCGCCCTTCCTGCCCTTCGTCACCGAGGAGGTCTGGTCGTGGTGGCGCGAGGGCTCGGTCCACCGCGCCGACTGGCCCGACGCGGACGCCCTGCGGGCGCTCGCCGGCGACGGCGACCCCCGCGTCCTGGCCACCGCCCGCGACGCGATCACCGCGGTCCGCAAGGCCAAGTCCGAGGCACGGCTGTCGATGCGGGCGGAGGTCGCCCGGCTCGTCGTCACCGGCCCGGCCCCGCAGCTGGCGCTCCTCGCCCAGGCCGAGGACGACGTCCGCGCCGCGGCCCGCGCGGCGGCGGTGGAACGCCTCCCGGCGGCCGGCGACGCCCTGGCGTACGAGGTGCGCTTCCCGGACTCGCCCTGAACGCCCGCGACATGCCGGGCCCGCCCGCCCCGCCCGCGCCCGGAGCCGGTAGATTGCGCCCGTCATGGGACCGGTGAGCGGTGTGGGGCGGGTGGATCGGTGAACGACAGAACGGGCCGGTGGGGACTGGCGGCCGGGGCGGGGCTGTTCACAGCGCTGGCGGTGGCCGGATGCTCGGGGGAGGGCGGCACGTCCTCCGCACCACCCGAGCCGTCGGCCCCGGCCACGGTGTCGCCCTCGCAGTCACCGTCGCCGTCGGCGTCGCCCTCGGTCTCCGCCTCCCCCACGCGGTCCGCGTCCCCTGCGCGCTCCGCGCCCCGGCCCGGGCGGACGGCGGCGCCGCCGCGCCCCACCCAGGGCGGGACGGCCGGCCGCGGGCACGGGTCCGGAACGACGATCGAGCAGAACCCCAAGGGCTACGGAACGCCGGTGCCGCGCACACCGCCGACACCGGACTGGACGCCGGCCACCGGTTTCCCCACCGACGCCGTCGAGGTGCCGATGCCCACGCAACTCGGCTGACGGACCCCCGCGGCGGGCCTCAGGGCAGCGGCTGCGGAGGGCGCGGGCCCACGTAGTGCCCGCTCGGGCGCATGCGCAGTGGGGGTTCCTCGTACTCCTCCAGGGCGTGGGCGATCCAGCCCGCCGTCCGGGCGACCGCGAAGACCGTCTCACCGGCTTCGGGGACCATGCCGGCGGAGACGGAGAGCACCGCCAGGGCGAGGTCGACGTTGGGGTGGACCGGGGTGTGACGGGCCGTCGTGGCGGCCACCTCGCGGGCGGCGGTCAGCGCCCGCTCCGCGTACGGGACGTCCTCGAGCAGCCGGAGGAGCATGACCGCGCGCGGGTCCTCGGCCCGGTAGAGGCGGTGGCCGAGCCCCGGCACACGGCGGCCCGCGCGCAGGTGGTCGGCGACGACGGCCGCCGCGCTGCCGCGGTCGAGGACCTCGGCCAGCATGCGGTGGGCGAGGCCGCTCGCGGCCCCGTGCAGCGGGCCGTCGAGGGCCCCGAGGCCGGCCGAGACCACGGCGTACGGATGCGCGCGGGCGGAGGCGGCCACGCGCACGGCGAGCGTCGAGGCGGCCAGGTCGTGGTCGATGAGCAGGACGAGCGCCGCGTCCAGCGCGCGCAGTGACGCGTCGTCGGCCGGGCGGCCGGACAGCCGCGACCACAGCCGCCAGGCCAGCCGGCCCTCGCCCCGGTGCGAGGTGCCTGCCGCGGGCAGAGCCCGGACCAGCGTGGGGATGAGGCCCCGGGCGGCGCCGAGCACGGCCTCGGGGGAGAGGTCGAACCGGAGCGGGTCCGCCACGGCCGCCGCGACGGCGGTCGCCCGCAGCCGGTCCATCGGGCCGCTGTGCCCGGGCAGCACCCCGACCGCCCGCCGGGCGGCCTGCAGCGCCTGCGGTGGCGCGGTGAAACGCACCCCGGAACGCAGGACGCCGGTCCACAGCCACTCCGCCACCTCCTCGTACCCGTACCGCTCGGCCAGGGCCGTCGCGTCGACCCCGCGGAAGTAGTAGCGGTCCCCGTCGATGAGGGTGATCGCGGTGCGCACGGGGCCCGTGCCGTCGTCCTCGGGGGGCGGCTGCGCCGCGCGCCGGTTGCGGCGCACGAGGGCGTCGACCTCCCCGGGGTCGAAGGTGCTGCCGCGCCCGCCGGGGGCGCGCCGGCTGCTCAGCAGGCCGCGGCTGACGTAGGCGTACACCGTCTCCGGCTTGACCCCGAGCCGCCCGGCCGCCTCGCGGGTGCTCAGCCGTTCCTCCGTCGTCATGACTCCATCCCATCACACATTGATCCAATCAATATTGACGGGGATTGAATCAATGATGGATGGTCGAGTCAACGCCGAGTCGTCGAAGCAGCACCGGAGGACCACCGTGACCGTCATGCCCGTCACCCCCGACGTACCCCGCGGCCTGAAGGGAGTCGTCGTCACCGAGACCGCGCTCGGCGACGTCCGCGGCACCGAGGGCTTCTACCACTACCGTCAGTACTCGGCCGTCGACCTGGCGCAGAGCCGCACCTTCGAGGACGTCTGGCACCTGATGCTGCTCGGCACGCTGCCCGACGCCGCCGGGCGCGCAGCCTTCGCCCGGCGCGTCGCCCCGCTGCGCCGGCTGCCCGCCGCCGTCCGCGACGCGCTGCCGGCCGTCGCCCGCTCCGGAGCGCTCAGCGGCCCGCTCGCCGGGCTGCGCTCGGCGCTGTCCCTGCTGGGGGCGGCCGAGGGGTTCCGCCCGCTGTACGACGTCGACCCGGAGCGGCGGCTGTCCGACGCGCTCGCCGCGACCGCCGCCGTGCCCACGCTGCTGACCGCCCTGTACCGGCTGGGCCAGGGCCTGGAGCCGGTGGAACCGCGCGACGACCTGCCGTTCGCGGCCAACTACCTGTACATGCTGACCGGCGAGGAGCCCGACCCGGCCCGCGCCCGGGCCGTCGAGCGCTACCTGATCTCCACCGTGGACCACGGCTTCAACGCGTCCACCTTCACCGCCCGCGTCATCGCCTCGACCGGCGCCGACCTCGCCGCCTGCCTCACCGGCGCCGTCGGCGCGCTGTCCGGCCCGCTGCACGGCGGCGCCCCGAGCCGGGCCCTGGACACCCTGGACGCCATCGGCACCCCGGACCGCATCGGCCCGTGGATCCGTGAACGCGTCCTGGCGGGCGACCGCATCATGGGGTTCGGCCACCCCGTCTACCGCACCGAGGACCCCCGTTCCCGGATGCTCAAGGAGATCGCCCGGTCCTTCGGCGGCCCGCTCGTCGACCTCGCCGTCCAGGTGGAGGCGCGGGTCGAGGCGATCCTCGCCGAGCTGAAGCCCGGCCGCGAACTCCACGCCAACGTCGAGTTCTACGCCGGCGTCGTCATGGAGCTGTGCGGCCTGCCGCGCGAGATGTTCACCCCCACCTTCGCCTGCGCCCGTGTCGTGGGCTGGTGCGCCAACGTCCTGGAGCAGGCCGAGGACAGCAAGATCATCCGTCCGGCCGCCCGCTACGTCGGCCCGGTGCCTCCCCAGCCGGTGCCGTCGACCTGAGGGGTCCGCGGGCCCGTCAGAGCGCCGAGGGGTGTTCCAGCAGGAGGTAGTCGCCGTCCTCGCCCGTGCGGTGGTAGCCGGCGCCCTCGTAGAGGCGGAGGGCCGGATTGACGCGGTGGACACCGAGCGCCAGCGTCCCGTGGCCGGCCGCGCGGGCCTGCGCGGCGAACGCGTCGAGGAGGAGTCGGCCGAAGCCGCGGCGCCGCAGGGTGGGCACCACGTGCAGGCCGACCAGCAGGGCCTTGCCGTCGTCCGCCGGCATCCACATCATCGAGCCGCCCGGCCCGCCGCCGGCCTCCAGCACGAGGGTGCGGTCCAGGCACTCCACCCACAGGCCGAGGTTGAGGTCGATCGCCTCGGTCCAGGCCGCCTCGGCGGCGGGTTCCACGGTACGGATGTAGTCGCGTTCCCACCGCAGGAGGTGCGGCAGGTCCGTGGGCCGCGCGGGGCGGGTGACGGCCGTCGGGCCGGGGCTGCTGGGCACGGTGGTCACCGTAACGCCCCTGCCGCGCCCGCCGGCGGCCGGGCCGCCGCTACTCCCGGGCGGCCGGCTTGCGGTCGACCGGCGTGACCGGGGTGACGGTCTCCTCCATGGTGCGGCGGGGGCCGGACCAGGGGGCGGGGACCGCGTCGAAGAGGTAGGCGAAACGGTAGGCGAGTTCCTCGTAGTTGACCCGCCAGCCGCGGAAGTGCGGCCACGCCTCCTCGGGGGTGCGCTCCAGCGGGTAGCCGTTGGCCGCGGCGTGGGCGACCGCCGCGGCGAACTCCTCGTACGGCAGCCTGATGGTCGCGTTGGGCGAGGGGTCGGCGTCGTACGGGATCCGCCAGATCGCGGCGATGTCGCGCAGGCAGACGAAGCCGGCCCGCAGGGCGAGCCGGGCCTCGGCCTGCGGGCGCCCGGGGTTGAGGGCGAGTTGCATGGCGGCGGCGTCCATGACGGCGAGCAGCGCGATCAGCCAGCTGCGGTCGGGCTGCGGCGAGCGGAACCGGCTGAGCACCGTGTAACTGGTGTGGCTCTCGCTCACTTCCGCCGCCCACCGCTCCCAGTTGCGGAACAGCTCGGTGAGACTGTCGGTGAGCCCGATCTGGGCGTAGCGGGCGAGGATCTCCGGCCCCCAGGGCGGGTTGCCCGCCCGGGCCTGCAGCAGGGTCACCTCCGCCTCGCGGCGCGAGTAGGCGGCGTACAGGGTCGGCAGGTAGCCGATCTGGAGGCCGATGGTGATCGGGCCGGTCGCGGCGGCGATGAAGTCGATCACCGTGAGGTCGACGTGGTGGCTGCTGGCGAAGCCCAGCGTGAACAGCGACGACCCCGCCTCCCGCAGCGCGTCGAGCGGGGCGAGGTCGCTGACCGCCGCCTGCAGCATGGCGTAGCCCGCCCAGAACGCGACCAGCCAGCCGATCAGGTTGGCGAGGATGGACACCGCGGCCACCGGGACGAGGACCCGGTCCTTGGCCTCCGGCGTCCGGCAGCGGTCCGCGACGAACTGGAAGGGCAGGTGGACCGCCGCGTGCACCAGGCGGGTGAAGCTGGACCGGGTCGGCCGCGGGATCACCAGCGTGCGCAGCACCGAGGAGAAGGTCCCGGCGACGACCAGCGCCCCGACGAGACCGATCAGGACGCGCACTGGACTTCCCTCCCCGGACGGTTCACAGCACCCGCCGGCGGACCAGCGCGGCCAGCACCAGCACACCGGGGAGCAGGGGCAACCATACGGTGACGATGCGGTACGCCAGCACCGCGGAGGTCGCCGCCACCCCGGTGGCGCCCGCGGTGACCAGCGCCAGGACCAGGGCCACGTCCAGCGAGCCGATTCCGCCCGGGGTCGGCAGCAGGGCCGCCGCCGCGCTGCCCGCCAGGTACGCCACCGCGACGTGCGCGGCCGGCACCGGTGCGTGCAGCGACCGTACGACCGCGACCAGCACCGCGGCGTGCATCACCGGGAAGGCCAGGGAACCCGCCCACAGCGCCGCCACCCGCGCGGAACGGCCGTGCACCGCGCGGACGTCGGTGGCGACCGTGCCGAGGAACGAGCGGACGGTGCGGCGGACGTGGCGCACCGACAGCAGGACCACCAGGACCAGGCAGAGCGCCGCGCCGGCCACGAGGGCGACGGTGGGACCGGGCCGCCCGGGTGCGACCTTGCGCAGGTCGAGGGCGTGCGGGAAGGTCGCGAACAGGACCACGAGCAGCCCGATGCGCACCACGCAGGCCGCCAGCGCCCGCACGGTCAGCGCGGCCGCCGAACGACTGGGGGAGAGGCCGCAGCGCAGCAGGAAGCGCAGGTTGACGGCGTTGCCGCCGACGCCCGCCGGGAGGATGTGGTTGGCCGCGGACGCGGCGAACTGGGTGGCCAGCAGGCGCCCCGTGGGCAGTTGCTCCAGCACGGCGCCCTGCTGGGCGGCCGCCGAGCACACCCAGGCGAGCAGCGTCGCGGCCCCGGCCGCCAGCAGCCACTCGGCGTCGGCGGAACCCAGCCGGTCGGTACCGGCGTCCACCATCGGCCACTGCCGCAGGACGATCAGGGCCACCAGCAACAGCGGTGCCACACCGACGATCTGACGTACTGGGAGGCGCCGCCACATGCCGTTCGTGCCCTTCCGGTCGCCGCGGTCGCCCGCTGCCGTGAGGTGCTCCCCGGCGCAGCCCCGGCCGTACCTACGCACGACCATACGGTGCGGCGACCCGTAGCGCTCATCCGGCGGCGCGTCCGGCCGCCCCGTGGTACGGGGCGGGACCGGACGGCGCCCCCGGCGCGCGGGACGGCCTACAGCTCCAGGAGGCCGCCCTGGTCGTCCACGCGGTCGGCCGACTCGTCGTCGAACCAGACCGCGCCGGTGGCGAGGTAGCGGAAGCGGTGCACGCCCGCCGGGAGGATCACCGACACCGTGCGGGTGCCGTCGCGGCGGGGGACGAGGGTGTGCCGGCCGGGCTCCCAGCCGTTGAAGTCGCCGACCACGCTCACGGTGCCGGGCGGGTGGTCGACGGGGAGGGCGAAGGTGATCCGCGTCTTGCGGCCGAACAGCTTGCTGCGCCTGAGCATGGGCTCTCCCTGCGGGGCGGACGAGGGACGGAGGACACGTGCGGTGCTCGGGTGCCCCACATTCTTCCGGTGCCCCGGGGAAAGTCACATACCGACTGGTCGGTGTTACGGGCTATCGTGACCCCGGACGACGTTGGTACGTACGCGGAGGGAGTCGCGGTGCGCGCGATCCAGATCACCGAATTCGGCGGGCCGGAGGTGCTGCGGCAGGTCGAGCTGCCCGATCCCGTGCCGGGGCCGGGGCAACTGCTGGTCGAGGTCTCCTCGGCGGGGGTGAACTACGCCGACACGCACTTGGTGGAGAACTCCTACCTCTCCAAGGCCACCCTGCCCCTCGTGCCCGGCGCCGAGGTGGTCGGCCGCACCGCCGGCGGCCGCCGCGTGGTCGCCCTGACCGACAACGGCGGCTACGCCCAGAAGGCCGTCGCCGAGGAGTACCTCGCCCACGACGTGCCCGAGGGCGTCACCGACGGCCAGGCCCTCGCCCTGGTCGTCCAGGGCCTCACCGCCTGGCACCTGCTGCGCACCTCGGCCCGCATGGCCGAGGGCGAGTCGGTGGTCGTGCACGCCGCCGCGGGCGGCACCGGCTCGCTCGCCGTGCAGCTCGCCAAGGAGTTCGGCGCGGGACGGGTCATCGCCACCGCCTCCTCCAAGGACAAGCGCGACCTCGCGCTGGAGCTCGGCGCGGACGTCGCGATCGAGGCGGACCCCACGGACGCCGCGGGACTGAAGGAGCGGCTCGTCGAGGCCAACGGCGGCAAGAAGGTCGACATCGTGCTGGAGATGACCGGCGGCCCGGTCTTCGACGCCTCGCTGGCCGCGCTCGCCCCCTTCGGCCGCCTGGTGACGTACGGACTCGCCTCCCGCGTCCCCCCGACCCCGGTGCAGGCCGCGCAGCTCATGGGCCGCTCCCGGGCCGTCGTCGGCTTCTGGCTGATGCACTGCCTGGGGCGCCCCGGCATGTACCGCGAGCCGATGGCCGACCTGCTGGCCATGACCGCCGACGGACGGCTGAAGCCGCAGGAGGGCGGCAGGTACCCGCTCTCCGAGGTCACCCGCGCCCACGAGGACCTGCGGGCCCGCCGTACTTACGGCAAGCTCACGCTCGACCCGGCAGGCTGATCGCTCCGGGCCGGCCGCGCCTGTGCCCCCGCCGTTCGCGTTCCGGCGGAGGCACAATCGACAGCGGAGCACGAAGCCGCGGCCGGCGGCCCGGAGGAACGGGAGGGGCCATGGACAGGACCCGCTTCGCCCCCGACCGGGGGCTGACCACCCGCATGGTGGTCACCATGTTCATGATCGGGCTGCTGTACGTCGTGTTCGTGGGCGTCCTGCTGGCCCTGCTGCGCGGTGCCTGGCCACTGATCCTGATCGTCGCGGGCGGGCTGTTCATCGCCCAGTTCTGGTTCAGCGACCGGATCGCCGCCTTCAGCATGGGCGCCCGCGAGGTCACGCCCGAGCAGGCCCCCGAACTGCACGGAGTCGTCGACCGGATCTGCGCCCTGGCCGACATGCCCAAACCCCGCGTCGCGATCGCCGACAGCGACGTCCCCAACGCGTTCGCCACCGGACGCAACGAGAAGGCGGCCCTGGTGTGCGCCACCACCGGCCTGCTGCGCCGGCTGGAGCCCGAGGAGCTGGAGGGCGTCATCGCCCACGAACTCTCCCACGTCGCCCACCGCGACGTGGCGGTCATGACGATCGCCTCCTTCCTGGGCGTCCTCGCCGGGGTGGTCACCCGCATCGGACTGTGGGGCGGCCTCGGCCGCAACAGCCGCGACCCCGGCACCGCGATCGTGGTCATCCTGATCCCGCTGGTCAGCGCGCTCGTGTACTGCGTCAGCTTCCTGCTGACCCGGATGCTGTCCCGCTACCGCGAGCTGTCCGCCGACCGCTCCGCCGCGCTGCTCACCGGGCGGCCCTCCGTCCTGGCCTCGGCGCTGACCAAGGTCTCCGGGCAGATGGCCCGCATCCCCACCGAGGACCTGCGCAAGGCCGAGCCCTTCAACGCCTTCTACTTCGTCCCGGCCCTCGCCGGCGGCCAGAGCCTGGCCCAGCTGCTGTCCACGCATCCCACGCTGGAGCAGCGGCTGGCGCAGCTCGGCCGGATCTCCGTCGAGCTGGGACGGCGCTGATGGGGTTCCTGGACGCGCTGCTCGGCCGCAGCAAGCCCGTCAGACCCGACCTGGACCAGCTGTTCGGGCTCCCCTCAGCGGCGGTGACCCTGGAGGCCGCAGCCGGCTTCCGGCCCACCGGCGTGGGCTCGGTGTGCTTCGCCGCCGTGGAGGGCGGCGCGTTCGCCGAGGTCCAGCAGGACGTGCGGGCGCTCCTCGACATGGACACCGGCCGGGGCGCCGTGCCGGTGGAGTCCGTCCGCGACGCGTACGGGTACACATGGCTGGTCGTCCGCCGTCCGGCCGAGGACCTGGCGGTCCTTGTCGGCGACCTCCACGCGGTCAACTCGGCCCTGGAGGGGCACGGCTTCGGCCCCCAGCTGCTCTGCTCCCTGGCCGCCTTCCGCGATGACGCCGGGCGGTCGCTGGCACTGGTCTACCTCTACAAACGAGGCTCGTTCTACCCGTTCGCCCCGCTTCCGGGGGAGAAGCGCGACAACCCCCTGGAGCTCCAGGTCAAGGCCCTGCTCGGGAACGACCTCCGCCTCGAGGAGGACCTGGGCCGCTGGTTCCCCCTCTGGGGCGCGCCGGGTCTGGGGGGCTGAAGGGCAGGCGGTTCTCACCTCCAGGGCTGCACGTCCACCACGGCCTCGACCGCCACGGGCCCCTGCACATGCGGGAACTCCTCGATGCCGGGCCGGGCCGGGTCCAGGGTCCGGCCGCGGCGCTGTGGGCCGCCGGTGGTGAAGACGCCGATGCCGTTGGCGACGAGGCGTTCCGTGCCGCCCGCCGGGTGGTTGCGGACCTTGACGCGGGACGCGCCGGGGGCGCGGGTGACGAGGGTGGAGGAGCCGCCGCCGTCGAGGTTGACGGCGGCCTGGGCGCCGATGCCGGACATCAGGGAGGCGAGTTCGCGGACCGTGAGGCCGGCGCCCGACTCGGCCTTCCCGTCCAGCGCCAGCAGGTACATCACGTGCCCGTCGTCGCCGAAGCCCGCCGCGGTGCGGGTCGCCGTGACGCCGTTCTCCAGGCCGACCAGGGGGTAGCCGTCGCGCAGGATCGGGTAGCCCCCGACGGCGAAGCTGTACCCGCCGCCGTACGCGGAGGCCGCCAGGCGCTGCTGCACGTCGACCGCGTCGCCGGGCTCCAGCAGGCGCAGCGCCTCCGCCCCCGCCTCGCGGCCGACGAGGACCACCGCGTCGGGCGGGATCTCGCCCTCTCCCGGGCCCTCGCCGACGGCCACCACCTCGCCCCGGCTGACCATGACCTCGTAGGTGTCGTCGCTGCAGGGCGCTGCGCGCCTGGTGTCGTCGCCGCAGCCGGCGCGGAGCCGGGAGGCGCTGCCCCAGTCCGAGGTGTACAGGCCGACGCCGCCGACCGGGAGCGCGTACTGGTTGAGGCCGGCGAGCGGCACCGTGCCCGCCTCGAAGCTGACCGAGCCGGCCAGCCGGAGCCGGTCGAGCCGGGCGATCCGGTCGGTGCCGACCGCGAGGACGTCCTCGGTGGTCGCGCCGGGCGGCAGCTTGGGGCCGAAGCGCTGGGCCGGCGGCACCGCCGACTTCAGGGCCCGTCCCGCGGCGACCGCCGGGCCGACCGCGGCACCGGTCGCGGGCACCCCGGGGTGCTGGGCCTCGCTCATGTTGAAGAAGTCGGCGTTGATGCCGCCCACCGCGCCCGCGGCGTCGGCGAGCCCCGAGACCGTGCCGCGTCCGGCGACGACACCGGGGTGCAGCAGGTCCACCGTGACGCCGGGCGTGCGCAGGTCCACCGTCAGCAGGTGCCCGCGGGCCGTGCCGTGGGCTCCCCGGTAGGTGAACGTCCGGTAGTCCACGCCCGAGGCGAGCCGGGTGGTCGCGCCGTAGCGCAGCCCGTCCCCGGCGACCGCGGCGGCGGCCCCGCCGGCGCCGCCGAGCACGGCGCTCCACGCCAGCGTCGCGGAGATCGCCAGGCGCACCCGGCGGGGTCGTCGAGTCACGTCGCTCCAGCCCGAAAACCGATTATCTGACGAAAGGTCAATGGTTGCCCGGACCGGCTGGGTTGTCGCACCACCACGCCGCGCGTGACGGGGAATCCGACTCGATACGGTGAAAAGCGGGCAGGAGGGGATCTGCAGGGGGTCTACCGGGGCGCCCCCTGCCGCTCCTGCTGCTCCTGCCGCTCCAGCCGTCTCAGCCGGGGAAGGCGTAGACCGTGGCCGCCTGCGCCGCGGGCTCGACGGCGCCTTCGGGGGTGAGCTCGACGTCGATGAACGCCAGCCGCCGCCCGAGCTTGGTGACACGCGCCGTGACCAGGACGTCGGTCCCCATGACCGCCCGCTGGAAGGTCGTGGACTGCTGGATGGTCGTCATCGGCCCGTAGCCCCCGCGGGCCGCGGACACCGCGATCACCGTCGCCGTGTCGGCGGCGGCCATCAGCGCCTGGCCCGACAGCGCGCCGCCCTCCCGGGCGAGCCGGTCCGACCAGGGCAGCCGCAGCACGGCGTGCCGCTCCCCGGTCTCCTCGACGGAGAGCCCCAGGTCCTGCACCCAGGGCGCGAAGTTGTCGGCCAGGACCTTGTCCGCCTCGGCGGTGGTGATCGTCACGGCGGACATTCTGACCCACCGTCGGGGGCGCGCACCAGGGCGCGACGAGGCCCGGGCGCGTGCCCGCCGCGCACACATGCCGTTGTGGGTATATAGCTTGAGGAGTATGTTGGGGAACGTGTCCATACCCTTCGACGTGCTGGCCGAGCCGACGCGACGGCGGATCCTCGATCTGCTCCTGGAGCGCCCCCGCCTCGTCGGCGAGCTCACCGAGCACCTCGGCCTCAGCCAGCCCGGTACGTCCAAGCACCTGCGCGTGCTCCGTGAGGCGGGCCTGGTCCGGGTGCGTGCCGAGGCGCAGCGGCGCTGGTACGAGCTGAGCCCCGAGCCCCTGCGGGAGGTCGACGCCTGGCTGGCGCCCTACCGCAGGCTGTGGGGCACCGGCCTGGACGCGCTGGAGCGGCACCTGGACGCCATGCCCGACGAGATGGAGGAGCCATGACCACGGACACCGGCGAGACGCTGACCACCGCGGACGGCCGGACCGCGCTGCGGATGGAGAGGCGGCTCGCGCACCCGCCGGAGAAGGTGTGGCGGGCCCTGACCGAGCCGGGGCACCTGTCGAAGTGGTTCCCCTCCGACGTGGAGATGGAGCCGCGGGTGGGCGGCAAGGTGCGCTTCCCCTTCCGGCACGGCGAGGGCGAGGCCATGGACGGCGAGGTCACCGAGTGGGACCCGCCGCACGTCGTCGCCTACACCTGGGGCGAGGACCTGCTGCGCTGGGAGCTGGTGCCGGAGTCCCTGGGCTCGGTGCTGACCCTGACCCACACCTTCGGCGACCGCCCCGGCGCCGCCAGCTTCGCCGCGGGCTGGGACGCCTGCATCGCCGGCATCGACCCCGAGCTGGAGGGCGAGCCGGTGCCCGGGCCGGGCGACATGAAGGCGGCCCACGAGCGCTACGTCAAGGAGTTCGGGCTCGACCACGGCACCGTGGAGGAGCTGCCGGTCGGCTGGAAGGTCCGCTTCGAGCGGCAGCTGACCCAGCCCGCGGCCACGGTGTGGAAGACCCTGCTCGGCGGGGTGTCCGCGCCCGAGGTGGGCGGACCCGTGCCGCGCGGCTTCGTCGTGGGCGACTTCGCCCCCGGACCGGTGAGCGAACTGCGCCCGAAGGAGGCGCTCGCCTACCCCTGGGACCTCCACGGCCGCCACGAGGGCACCGTGCGCTGGGAGCTGACCCGCGGCACCGGGCACGGCGCGCGACTGGTCCTCACCCAGACCGGCGTCCCCGAGGTGCCCCCCGCCCTGGCGCTGGACGTCTGGCGGGACCGCGTCGAGAGCCTCGCGGCGAAGCTGGCCGCGATGCCCCGCTGACCGGTGGACGGCACGGCGCCCGGCCTCACAGCCGGCCCCGTGCCTCCTCCAGGAACTCCCGGGTGGGGCCCGCGGGCAGGGCCTGGGCGCTCATCCGGTCCAGGGCCTCGCGGAACCGCGAGACGTCCTCGCGTTCGTCGAGGTAGACGGCGCCGATCAGGCTCTCCGCGTACGCGATGTCCGGCAGTTCCGGCAGCGGGAAGCGGAAGATGTGGAACGGGCCGTACATCGCCGGGTGCGGCCCCGACGCGAAGGGCAGCACCTGCAGTCGCACCTGGGGCATCCCGCACGCCTCGATCAGGCGGTCGATCTGCAGGCGCATCACCTCGGGGCCGCCGATGGGGCGGCGCAGCACCGTCTCGTCCATCACGACCCACAGCAGCGGCGGGTCGTCGCGGGTGAGCAGCGCCTGCCGTTGCATGCGCAGCGCGACGCCGCGCTCGATCTCCTCCCGCGAGGCGTGCGGCCGCCCCGCGCGCAGCACGGCCTCCGCGTACTGCGGGGTCTGCAGCAGCCCCGGGACGTAGTGCGGTTCGTAGGCGCGGATCAGCTCGGCGGCGCCCTCCAGGCTGACGAAGGCGCTGAACCACTCGGGGAGCACGTCACGGAAGCGGTGCCACCAGCCGGGACGGTTGGCCTCGCGGGCCAGTTCCAGGAAGTTGGCGATCTCGGCGGGCTCGGTGACGCCGTAGGTGAGGAGCAGTTTCTCCACGTACGGGATGCGCAGGCCCACCTCGGCCTTCTCGATGCGGCGGACCGTGGCGTGGGTGACGTCCAGGGCGCGGGCCGCCTGCTCGTAGGAGAGGCCGGCCCTCTCGCGGAGGTCCTGGAGGCGTCTGCCGAGCACCACCCGCAGCACGGTGGGAGCACTTGCCGCCCGGGCTTCAGTCACGGTCCATCCCCTCCAACACCGCTGATCCCCGCGTAGTTTGTCATGACGTCAGGGCCTGGCACAGCATGTTGGGGACGCTTTGCAATGTGCAGAACGCACCGTACCGCGGCGGCCCGGAGGCAGGCGGGCCCACGTCCAGCCGGCCACCGCCCCGGCCCCGGACTCGGCCCCGGTTTCACGCGGGGCCGGGGCCGGGGTTTCGGCGCGGGACGCGGCTCACCAACCGGGGTGGCGATCCCACCGGGACCGCTGCCCGGCGTCGGGTTCCGGATCGGACGCCTCCCGTCCGCCCTTGTCGATCCGGGCTCCGGCGGCCGCCGCCGGGGCGGTGAGAGCGTGGACCGCCGACTGGAGTTCGGGGTGCGCGTGGAGGTGCCAGCCACCGGTCAGCGCCCGGCGCAGGTCCCGCAACGCGCTCTGCGCGTCGGTGCCCTTGGCCAGGTGGCTGTAGACGGCGGCGACGGCCGGGGTGCGGCTCTGCCCGGCATGGCAGTGGAGCAGGACCCGCTTGCCCTCCTGGCGCAGCCGTAGCACCTGGCGGGCGGCCTGGTCCACGACGTGGTGGAGGTTGGCGTTCGCTCCCTCACTGTCGACCAGCCAGACGCGTACCTGCTCGACGTCGGGTGTGCCGGGCAGGAGCGGGTCCGAACCGACGCGGCAGAGCGAGACCACGGCGTCGACGTCGACCGGCTCCGTGCCCTGGGCCAGGGCCAGGTTGCCCAGGATCACCCCGTCGTCGTGCGGGTGGGGGATGGCGAAGCCGGGGTGGCCACCGTCCGGCAAGCGCGGCGCCGAGGGCCAGCCGGCGTCGTCGTCGTTCCCGCCCCGGGCGGTGAGCACGGCCAGCCGGACCAGGTCGGCACCCGTGAGCCCCGGCCAGCCGTAGACGGCCTGCTGCCACTCCAGAGGGATGCCGGAGCAGCCCCAGCGCGCGCCGAGCAGGGCGCCCGCGATCGCCGCGACGGTGTCGGTGTCCGTTCCGGCGCGTACCGCCGCCTCCAGCGCGAGGCGCAGGTGCCGGGCGGGGAAGCCGCCTTCGGCAGGGTTCAGTTCGGGAACGGCGGTGCGGGTGATGGCCGACCAGGCGGCCTGGAGCGCGTGGACGACCCAGCCGTTGTTGCCGAAGTGGTGCGGCGGATGGGCCTCCGCCGCGTCAAGGCGCTTCGCCCACGTCTCCCGGCGCTCGGGCGGGAGCAGGGCCAGGCCGTCGCGCACGCCGTCGAAGGTGCCGTACAGCACCGCGGTGCGGATGCCGGAGCACCACAGCACGCAGGCGTCGGCGCAGTCGGGGTCGGGGTGGGTGAGCGCGCCGACGGCGATGGCGGCCTCGGCCATCGCGGCGGGGTCACCGAGGTGTGCGAGGGCGACGATCCCGGTCCGCATCAACGAGCCGTTCCCGGCGCTGCGCGCGTTGCCGGCGGTGTACTCGCGGGCGGCCTCCCGCATCGCCGTGCCCGCCGACCCGGGGGCGCGGGCGGCGGTGCTCAGGACGAGGCTGGTCTGGTTGCCGACGTCGCTGGCGCCTTCGCTCAGCCAGCCCTGGAAGTTGGCGGCGATCGCGTCCAGGGCCTCCGGGTCGCGCAGATCCGCTCCGGTCGCCGCGACCTGGGCGATGCAGACCTGCATCTGGGTGTCGTCGGAGTACTCGCCCGGCTCGTACGGACCGAGGCCGCCGCCGATCATCCGCGGCTGTTGATCCTCACTCAGCGTCGCCTTGAACTCGTACGGCACACCCAGCGCGTCGCCCACGGCCGCGCCGAGCAACACCCCGGCGGCCCGGTCGGCGGCCCGCGCGTCCAGGTGGGGATGGGGTGTGGGGGCGTGGGCCATGGGCGTCCTCCAGGTGATCCGGCGGCACGTGCGGGACGGGCCGAACGGCGGGTGCGGAGCGAGCGCCGTCCTGGCCGGATACACCGGATACAGCGGTTCCGGGGCATCCCGGGGACTGCCGGTTCAGGACGGATCTCCGGCGTGATGCCGCGTCAGCCTGGCACGAGGAGCCACTTATCGTCAATGGGACGCTATGGAGGCCGGGAGGTGGCCGGAGTGGTTCCCGCAGGTGTGGCGGCGACGGGTCGGACATCTGGCCTGACGGTCCGTCGGGCCGGTCGGCCGAGCCGAACGCGAGGGGTGACCGTGGACCGTCGCTGGTCAGCGCCGTGTCCCGGGCCCGAGGCGTGGTCCGCTGCGGGGAGGGTCACGGATGAGCGGCCCGGGCCGAGTTGGGGGCGGAGTCGGATCTTCCATAGGATCCGCCAATGATCACAAGCAAACGGCTGGCGGTGGGGCTGTGCGGCCTCGCGGCCACCCTCGCCACCGCGCTCTTCCCGGCCGCGGCGCCGGCCGCCGCGGACGACGGGCCGGAGACCGCGCACGAGGCCCCGAAGGTCGAGCTCGTGCTCGACGTCAGCGGCTCGATGCGGGCCAACGACATCGACGGCAGGTCCCGCATGTCGGCGGCCAAGCAGGCGTTCAACGAGGTCATCGACGCCGTACCGGACGAGGTCCGGCTCGGCATACGCACCCTCGGCGCCAACTACCCCGGCAAGGACAAGGTGGTCGGCTGCAAGGACACCGAGGCCCTCTACCCGGTCGGCAGCGTCGACCGCACCGAGGCCAAGACCGCGGTCGCCACCCTCGCCCCCACCGGTTGGACGCCGATCGGCCCCGCCCTGCAGGCCGCGGGCAAGGACCTCGCGGGCGGTGACGGCACCCGCCGGATCGTGCTCATCACCGACGGCGAGGACACCTGCCAGCCGCTCGACCCGTGCGAGGTCGCGCGTGAACTCGCCGCCGAGGGCACCCACCTGGTCGTCGACACCCTCGGCCTGGTGCCCAACACCAAGATCCGCGAGCAGCTGAGCTGCATCGCCGAGGCGACCGGCGGTACCTACACCGCCGTCGACCACGCCGACCAGCTCTCCGACCGCATCAAGCAACTCGTCGACCGCTCCGCCGACAACGTGGTCGTCACCCCCACCGTGACCCAGGGTGCCGACCGTTGCGCCGACGCCCCGCTGCTCGGGGCCGGCGTCTACAGCGACCGCGAGGCGTTCACCGAGCACCGCTGGTACCGGGTGAGCGTCACCGACGGCCAGGAACTGCGCGCCTCCGTCAGCGTCGGTGCCGACCGCGCCGTCAACCGCGACTACGGCGTCCTCGTACGGGCCGTCACCTCCGGCGGCCGGGAACTCGTCCGCGGCTCGGAAGCGGGCAGCGGGCGCACCGACGTCATCTCCTCCGGTCTGCGCTACGCCTGGCCGGAGCGCGACGACGACGCCGCCGCGGCCGCCCGCACCGTGTGCATCGAGGTCAGCAACTCCTTCTCCGCCCCGGACGCCGTGAAGCGCACCCCCGGCCTGCCGCTCGAGCTCAGCGTCGACCTGGTCTCCTCGCCCGACGAGCCGTCCGACGTCGCCTCCTTCGGCCTGGGCCGCGGCTGGTGGCTGCTGGCCCTGCTGGTCGTGACCGGCCTCGTCGCCGGTGTGCTGTGGGGCTGGATCTCGCGCTGGCGCGTCGCCGTCTGGAGGACCAACTGATGCGTACCATCCGAACGGCGCGCCGGGCGGCCGCCGTACTGCTCGCGGGCACGGCCCTGTTCGCCGCCGGAGCGGGCACCGCCGCCGCGGACGACGCCACGCCCAGCCCGGGTGCGAGCGGCACGGGGACCACCGAGGAGACCGTCCAGCCCGGCACCGGTTTCCGGACCGCAGGGAACCTCCGGCCGGGGGTGCGGACCGTCCCGGCCAGCGCCTCCACCGGCGACTACCTGTACTGGGTGTTCCCGGCCGCGGTGGGCGAGGTGCCCACGGTCTCCGCGACGGTCGGCCTGCCGGAGTCCGCGAGCCGGCACGGCGACCAGACCTGGCAGCTCGACGTCTACGACGGCCTGCGCCGCCGTCAGGCGTGCACCGCGGGCAAGCCGACCAGGACGGCGTCCGCGCAGGACACCCAGCTGGAGCTGAGCTGCCGGCTGCGCACCGTCCGTGCGTGGTCCGAGGCATGGGCCGACGACCCGCTCCCGGGCGCGTACTACATCCGCCTGACCGTGCTGCGGCTCCCGGACGAGGACCTCGGCCTGCCGGTCCAGGCACAGGTCGGCACCACCTCGACGGACGCGGGCGGCTCCAAGGCCGTCGACGGCGAACTCGCCGCCCCGCTCACCCCCGTCGCCAAGGCCGGGGCCACCCTCGACCCCAACGCCGTGCCGTCCGTCTCCGCCACGGAGGAGTCCGACGAGGCGGCGGACGACGGGGCCGACCCGAGCGCCTCGCCGGTGCCGGCCGGGCTGGCCCAGCCCGAGGACGGCTGGGGCGGCGGCTGGTGGTCCGACCGCTGGATCTGGACCGCGGCCGGGGGCGTGCTGGGCGCGCTCGCGGGCATCGGCGGTTACAGCCTCACCCGTGGACGGGGACGCCCCCGCCCGGTCGCGTAACCAGGACGTCCGGCGGCGCGCCGGTACGGTCCCGCACCGCGGGACCGTACCGGCGCGCCGTGCCATCCGGCCGTCCTAGCCGGCCGTGGGCGGACGGGAGTCCGCCGCGGCGCGCAGCAGTGCCGCCGTCTGCGGGTACGGGCCGTGCTCGGCCCATGCCAGCGGCGTGAGCCCCGTGCCCCGGTCCTCGCGCAGGCGGGGATCGGCACCCTGGGCGAGGAGCCGGCGCACCGTCTCGGTGTGTCCCCAGCACGCGGCCCCGCACAGGGGTGTGCCCTCGTCCCCGTGGCCGCTCTCGGTGTCGGGCAGGGCCCCCGCCGTGAGCAGCAGCCCCACCACGTCCGCCGCGCCGTGGACCGACGCCGCGTACAGCGGTGTCGTGCCGTCCGCGTCCGGGAGTTCGGGGGAGGCGCCGCGCCGCAGGAGCCGGCGCACGGTCCCGGTCTCACCGTTCCCCGCGGCCCACACGAGGGCTCGGCTCAGCTTCTTGCGGCGTCTGCGGTTCACGAACGCAGGCTACGGGCGGGAGGCCCCGCCGCCGGAGCCGATTCCCAGGCGTGCGACGCGGCCCTGCTCACCCGCGGCCCAGCAGCCCAGGTCCGGGGCGCAGTCGACGGTGTCGTAGGACCCGGAGTCGAACGTCCGCCAGGTCCGGCCGCCGTCCAGGCTCAGGTCGCTGCCGGACGGCCCGACCGCGATCGCCGCACGCGAGGAGTACGGCAGCCAGGTCACCCCCGAGCGGTAGGCGGCCGGGGGGCGTGCGGAGCCGGTCCAGGTGGCGCCGCCGTCGCGGGACACCGCGGCGGCGTCGGGGGAGGCCTGGTCGGGGCGGTAGTCCCCGCCCACGGCGATCCCGTGCCGCGCGTCGCGGAACGCCAGTGCGAACACGCCCTTCGCGGGATCGCCCGCGGGCAGGGTGGACGACGCCACGGTCCAGGTCAGCCCCCGGTCGCGGGAGTGCAGGACGCGGGCCTGCGACGCCCCGCCGGTCGCCAGCCACACGTCGCGCGGGCCACGGCTCACCAGGCACTGACCGCTCGCCGCGAACGAGGCCTCGCCCGGGAGCGCGGGGGGCATGCCGGCGGAGGGCAGCACCCGCCAACTGCGGCCGCCGTCACCGGTGGACAGCATCCGGTACCTGCCGTCGACCGGGTCGCTGACGGCGAGGCCGTGCCGGTCGTCGAAGAAGGTGACGCAGTCGTAGAAGGCGCGGGGATCGGTGTTGCGGAAGGTCTCCGTCCACGTCGCGCCGCCGTCCTGGGTGCGCAGCACGCGGGACGCCTCGCCCTCGCCGATCGCCAGCACCACCGCGCGCCGCGCGTCGAACGCCTCGACGTCGCGGAACTGCAGTTCGGCGACGCCCGGTGGCGACACGTCCGCCCAGTGGCGTCCGCCGTCCATCGTGCGCAGCACCTTGCCCTCGGACCCGGCCACCCAGGCGGTGTTCCTGCTGACCGCCGCCAGCCCGCGGAACCGCGCGGTGCTGCCGGTCTCCTTCAGCTCCCAGCGCGGACCGGGCCGTTCACCCGCCGCGTGGGCCGGGACCGCCGTCAGCGCGGCGAGCGCCGCCCCGCACAGCACGGCCGTCCACACCCGTCTCATCGTCCCCATCGGCGTCATGCCGCGGCAACGTAGCCCACCGCGCGGCACCGCACCAGACCGCCTCCGGCGCGCGACCGGACATCCCCTCGCTGGTGCGCCTTCCGTGAGTCCGTGGACCGTTGCCCCTGAGGGCGCTTGGGGCTTCCGGGTCGGCGGCGCGATGTGCCGTGCGGCCCGGGACCTGCGGTCGCGACGCCGACTGCGGTCGCGCCGTGGCGTCGCCGCCGGCGGGCGGTCCGGTCGCCGGTGGCGGGGGTGACCGTTGTGCCGGGCGGTGGGGCGTGGCCGGGGCCGTGGTGTGCGGACTTTCCGCGTTGGGCGGGTTGTCCGGGGCCGTGGACCGTTGCCGCCCCAGGGTGCTTGGGGCTTCCGGGTCGGCGGCGCGATGTGCCGCGCGGCCCGGGACCTGCGGTCGCGACGCCGACTGCGGTCGCGCCGTGGTGTCCCCGTCGGCGGGCGGTCCGGTCGCCGGTGGCGGGGGTGAGTTGTGCCGGGCGGTGGGGCGTGGCCGGGCGCGTGGTGTGCGGACTTTCCGCGTTGGGTGGGTTGTCCGGGGCCGTGGGCCGTTGCCGCCCCAGGGTGCTTGGGGCTTCCGGGCCGCGCGACGCGATGCGCCGCGCGGCCCTCGGACCCCAACTGCGGCTGTCGGGGCCCCGGGTCGGGTTGCCGGCGGGGCCGGCCCGTCAGCCGGCCTGCGACAGCGTCGTCCTGGCCTGTTCGACGGCGATGGCCACCCGGGGCGACCCGCAGTCGCGGGCGAGGTCCACGGCGTCCTCGGTGAGGGCTCGGGCGGTGTCGAGGTCGCCGGTCCGCGCCCGGGCGAGGGCGGCGCGCGCGGTGTAGAGGGTGCGGTCGCGCCGGTAGAGGGGGTCCTGGATCGCCAGTGCCTTCTCCAGCAGCGGGGCCGCCTCCTGCGCACCGCCGAGGTCCAGCAGCGCGATCCCGCTCTGCGCGCACAGCTCCGCCTCGTCGAACCAGTAGATCCACGACGGGTCGTCGTCGCCGGGCGCGGTGTCCAGCAGCCGTCCCGCCTCCTCCAGCGACCGGCGGCACGCCGCGTCCTCGCCGAGCCCGGCGTGGGCCCGGGCCCGGCGGGTGGCGAGCATCGCGCGGGTGCGCGAGGTCGCCCCGGTCGCGGCGGACTCCGCGGCACGGGCCGCCGCGAGGGCGTCGTCGTGACGGCCCGCGAACACCGCCTGAAGGCTCAGTCCCGCCCACAGGTTGGCGGCTTGTGGGCGGTCCCGCGCGCCGTGCGCGAGGCGCAGCCCGGTGAGGTAGTGCCGCTGGGCCGCCCCGTGCCGTCCGCAGTCCGTCGCCGCCCAACCGCCCAACTGGGCCAGTCCGGCGGCGATGCGCAGCAGACGGGCGTCGAGCCCGCCCCGGTACGGTCCCCGGCGCAGCAGGTCGAGGGCGATGCGCAGATCGGCCTCGACCCGGTGCCGTACGGCCGCGCCGCCGAGCCGGTCGTCCAGGCGGCGCAGGCCGAGCACGCCGCGCTCCAGCCAGGCCACGGTCTCCTCGTCGGCCGCAGCCCCTTCCCGGCCGGCGTCGGGGTCGTCCCGCGGCAGCTCGTCCCTCCCGCCGTCGCTTCCGCGGTCCTTCCCGCCGTCCGTCGCGGCCGTCCAGTCGGCGACGGCGTCGCCGAACTCCGCTCCCTCCAGCACGGGGTGGCCCCGCAGGTCGCGTCCGCCGCCGTCGAGCAGGGCGTCCAGCGCGTCGAGACCGCCCGCCCGGGTCCACGGCAGCCCGTCGGGGATGCCGTCGAAGGACGGTAACCAGCCGGGCCACGGGCGGGTGTCCACCTCCCGCAGCGGTACGCCCAGGGCCCGGGCCAGGGCCCGCTGGCTGTCCCTCTCCGGCACCACGCCCCAGTGCTCCCAGCGCCACACCTTCTCCCGACGGGCCGCCATGGGCACGCCGAGGGCACGGGCGTTGTCGGCGACGATCCGGGCGAGGTCCTGGTAGCTCCAGCCGTGGCTGCGCCGGACGGACGCCAGGGGGTGGGACGGTGCCGGCGCGGTGTCGTCCGCCACGGCGTTGCTCCTTCGTCTCATATTCGTACGTTCGAATATCAGGCGCGGGCGGTGCGGCGCAGGCGATCGCCGCGATCCGTCCCGATCCGTGTCCCGCGGCGTCCGGCGGCGCCCGCCGCCGTTCGGACGCGTGTGCGGGACTACATCGAGACAACAGGCCCGGACTTGAAGTGGACCTGCTCATACCGGTTGGCTTTGTGTGATCAAGCGATCACCGGACGCCGAACGGGATGCCCCGCCCCGGGCCGGACATCACGTGCGCGCCGTGGAGGCACCCCGAGGATGACTCCTCCTCCACCCCCGTTCGGTTTCTCCCGCTCCCGGGACGACCTGCGGTTCGACCCTGCCCTGGACGACGAGCCACTGGCCGACGCCCGCGCTGCGCTCGCCCAGGGACGCTGGACCACCGCCCGCAGCCTGCTCGCCGAGACCGGCGACGACTGGGACCGGCGCGGCCACCGCCTGGTCGTCCTCGGCGAGGGCGGCGCCAGTGCCACCTGGGCCCGCGAGTGGCAACTCGCCGAACCCGGCAGCACCGACGCGGCCGCGCTGCTGGCCTGCGCCACGGTGTTCCGCGCCGTCGCCGGCAAGGAGAAGCCCGAACGGGCCCGCGAGACCTGCCTCGCCGCCGCCGCGCTCACCCCGGCCGACCCCACGCCGTGGCTCTGCCTGCTGATCCTGGCCCGTCACACCGGCACCGACGACGAGCAGATGCGCGCCTTCGACCAGGTCCGGGGCCGCCACCGCGGCCATCACCACGGTCACCATCTGATGGCCGCCTGCCTCGCCGAACGCCCCCAGGCCGCCTCCGACGGCGGGCCCTTCCACGAGGTGTACGAATTCGCCGACTGGGCCGCGGGCGAGGCGCCCGCCGGCTCACCGCTGGCCGTCCTCCCGGTCGTCGCCCACGCCGAGCTGTACCGGGTCCTCGCCACCGCCGGGACCCTGCCCGCCGATCCCGCGGCCTCCGGGCACTGGGACGGCTGGCGGGCCCGGCAGGCACTCAAGCGGGGCTTCGACTGGTGGCTGGAGTGGGACGGTGCCGGGCACGACCACCCGCGCCTCCACCTCGACCTCAACTTCCTCGTCCACGCGCAGTTCCTGCAGGGCCGCAACGCCGAGGCGGCGGCCCTGTTCAACCGGATCGGCGCGCACGCCACCCGCACCCCGTGGGCCTACCCGGACCGCGACCCCAAGAAGGCCTTCCGCGCCGCGCGGGAGGCCGTGCTCGGCCCCGGCCCCCCGTAGGGCCCGCACCGCATGACGCACCAGCACCACCCCAACCCCTCCCAGGAAGGAACCGCCATGCTGACGGGCAACAGCGGGATCAGCACGTTCAAAGGCGAGGAGAGAGCCCTGCGGGCCGACCGCCTCGGCATGTCCGGCCTGCTCCTCTCCGTGGTCGCCGCCAGTGCGCCGCTGATGGTGGTCGCGGGCGTCATGCCCACCACGTACGGCGTCATGGGCATCGTCGGGCAGCCGCTGCTGTTCGTGATCCTCGGCGTGGTACTCCTCCTCTTCAGCGTCGGCTACGCCGAGATGAGCCGCCACGTCCACAACGCGGGCGCCTTCTACGCCTACATCGCCCGCGGGCTCGGCGGCACCGCGGGCGCCGCCGCGTCGCTCGTCGCCCTCGTGTCGTACAGCGCGATGCAGTTCGCGGTCTTCGGCCTCTTCGGCTTCGAGATCTCCGGGCTCTTCCAGACCTACCTCGACACCACGATCGCCTGGTGGATCCCGGCCGTACTCGGCGTCCTCGCGGTCGGTGCGCTCGGCTGGCTCAAGATCGACGTCAACGCCAAGGTGCTCGGCGTCCTGCTGCTGATCGAGATCGCCCTCGTCGTCATCTTCGACGTCGCCGCCATCGGCAGCCCCGCCAAGGAGGGCCTGTCGCTGCACGCCTTCGACCCGAGCACGCTCAGCGGCGCGGGCCTGGGCACCGCCCTGTGCTTCTGCATCGCCAGCTTCGTCGGCTTCGAGCAGTCGCCCGTCTACGCCGAGGAGACCAGTCGCCCGCAGGTCGTGGTCGCCCGGGTGACCTTCCTCGCCGTCACCTTCGTCGCCGTCTTCTTCGCCATCAGCTCCTGGGCGCTGAGCATCGCGGCCGGCCCGTCGCAGATCGTGGAGGTGTCGCAGAAGCAGGGACCGGGACTGCTCTTCGGCCTCAGCGAGTCGATCATCGGTGCCGCCTTCACCGACGTCCTGCACGTGCTGTACGTGACCGGCATGTTCGCCTGCCTGCTCAGCTTCCACAACGTCGTCGCCCGCTACGCCTTCGCCATGGGCCGCGAGGGCCTGCTGCCCCAGGCCTTCGGCCGCACCAACCCCAACAGCGGCGCCCCCGCCTTCGGCTCGCTGCTGCAGACCCTGGTGTCCCTCGGCTTCGTGGTCGCCTTCGCCGTCACCGACGGCAGCGCCGCGGCGGACCACGACCCCACCGCGCCGGTGCTGAAGCTCTTCACCTGGTTCGGCAACGTCGGCGCCCTGGGCGTGATCGTGCTGCTGGCGACCGCGTCCTTCGCCGTCATCGGCTACTTCGTCCGGCGCGGCGCGCTGCGCACCCAGGCACCGCGGATCGTCGCCTCCGCCCTCGCGGGCATCGCGCTGGTCGTCATCGCCGTCTACGCCGTCAAGGACTTCGACGTCCTGGTCGCCGGCGACGGCTCCGCCGTCTCCTGGACCCTGCCCGCCATCATCGGCGTCACCGTCGTCGGCGGCCTGGTGTACGGCGCGGTCCTGCGGGCCACCCGTCCCGAGGTGCACGCCCGCATCGGCCTCGGCAACGAGGCGTTCCGGATCGAGCAGGCGCGCGAGGCCGTGCCCGCCACCGACGCGGAGACCAGCGCCTCCTGACCCCGACCGGCCCGTCGCACCCCTGGCCGGGGGAGCGGCGGGCCGGTTCCATGTCCGTAGCGCCCGACAGCGCAACGACCAACGCCGACAAGAGGGTTGCCCCGATGTCCTCCTGCTGCCACACCGACGCCGACGCCGCGCCCGCCGCGCCCCACCCCCTCGACCCGCTGACCGCCGACGAGATATCCGCCGCCCGCCGCATTCTTGCGGAGGACGGCCGGGTCACCGACACGACCCGCTTCCCCCTCGTCCTGCTCGACGAGCCCGACCGGCACGCCGCCGACGCCCACCGCGACGGCGACCCCGTGGTGCGCCGGCTGCGCGTGACCCTGCTGGACTCGGCCACCGGCGCCGCCGCCGAGGCACTGGTCGACGTCACGGCGGGCGTCGTCGTCGCCCACCGCGCGCTCGACACCGCCGAGGAGGGCCAGCCCCCGGTCACCTTCGAGGAGTACGAGATCGTCGAGCAGGTCGTCAAGGCCGACCCGGGCTGGCGCAAGGCCATGGCCGAACGCGGCGTCACCGACCTCGACCTCGCCGTCGCCGCCCCCCTCGGAGCGGGACCGCTGCGCTTCGAGGACCGGCCCGGCGCCCGCCTCATGCGCTCCCTGACCTGGCTCCGCTGCAACGCCTCCGACAGCCCCTGGGCGCACCCGGTGGCCGGGCTCGTCGCCGACGTCGACGTCATCGAGCGGAAGGTCGTCCGCCTGATCGACACCGGCGCCGTGCCGATCCCGTCCGAATGCGGCCGCTACGAGGCCGAGTTCAACGGCCCGGCCCGCACCGACCTGCGCCCGCTGGAGATCACCCAGCCCGAAGGGCCGTCCTTCACCCTCAGCGGCCGGCTGATGACCTGGCAGAAGTGGCGCTTCCGCATCGACTTCAACGGCCGCGAGGGCCTGGTCCTGCACCAGATCGGCTACGAGGACGGCGACCGCGTCCGCCCGGTCCTGCACCGGGCCTCGCTCGCCGAGATGGCCGTCGCCTACGCCGAACCCGGCGACGACCGCAACTGGGTCGCCTTCCTCGACGCGGGCGAGTACTCCCTCGGCCGCAACGCCAACGCCCTGAAGCTCGGCTGCGACTGCCTCGGCGAGATCACCTACCTCGACGCCGTCCTCTCCGACGACCTCGGCAACCCCGAGACGCTGCCCAACGCCATCTGCATCCACGAAGAGGACTACGGCCTCCTGTGGAAGCACACCGACATCTTCAACGACATGGCCGCCGACAGCCGTCGCGCCCGCCGCCTCGTCGTCTCCTACATCGCCACCGTCGGCAACTACGACTACGGCTTCTACTGGTACTTCCACCAGGACGGCACGATCGGCTTCGAGGCCAAGTCCACCGGCATCGTGCAGACCTCCGCCGTCGAACCCGGCACCGCCGACGCGGTCGGCACGGAGGTCGCGCCCGGCCTGCTCGCCCCGTTCCACCAGCACCTGTTCTGCGTACGGCTGGACGCCGCCGTCGACGGCCACGCCAACACCGTGGAGGAGGTGGACGTCGTCCCCGTCCCGAGCGGGCCGGACAACCCCAACGGCAACGTCTTCACCACCCGGGTGACCCCCGTCGCCGACAGCGCCGAGGGCGGCCGCCTCGCCGACCCGCTGGCGGGCCGCCGCTGGCGGATCACCAACCCCGGCTCCCTCAACCGCATGGGCAAGCCCGTGGCGTACACGCTCGTGCCGCAGCCCGGCCCGGTCGTCCTCGCCCAGCCCGACTCGGCGGTCGCCCGGCGCATGGCCTACGGCACCAAGCACGTGTGGGTCACCCGTTACCGTCCCGAGCGGCGCTTCCCCGCGGGCGACTACCCCAACCAGAACGCGGGCGGCGCCGGACTGCCCCGCTGGACCGCGGCGGGCGAGTCGCTGGAGGACACCGAGCTGACCGTCTGGCACACCTTCGGGCCCACCCACCTCCCGCGGCTGGAGGAGTGGCCGGTCATGCCCGTCGACCACAGCGGGTTCACCCTCAAGCCCACCGGCTTCTTCGACCGCAACCCCGCGCTCGACCTCCCCAAGGAGACCCCGCGCGGCGAGGGCCACTGCCACACCGCCTAACGCGGCGCGGCTCCCGAGCAGTGCCCCGGCCCCGCGGTCCGCACGGACCGCGGGGCCGGGGCACGCCGGCTCAGGGGCGGTGCGCAGGGACGTTGTCGTGGACCCGCTTGGGGTCGGTGACCGCGACCGGCTCAAGGATCTCCTCGATCCGCGCCATCAGGTCCTTCTCCAGGACGACGCCCGCCGCCTTGGCGTTCTCCGCAACCTGCTCGGGACGGGACGCGCCGACGATGGCCGCCGAGACATTGGAGTTCTGCAGCACCCACGCCACCGCGAGCTGGGCCAGCGACAGGCCGGCCTCGGCGGCGAGCGGCTGGAGCCGCTGGACGGCGTCGAGCACCTCGTCGCTCATCCACCGCGAGATCATGCCCGCGCCGCCCTTGTCGTCGGTGGCCCGCGAGCCCGCCGGGGGCTCCTGCCCCCGCCGGTACTTGCCGGTCAGCACACCCTGCGCGATCGGCGAGAAGACCACCTGGCCCATGCCCAGTTCCTCGCAGGTCGGGACGACCTCGCCCTCGATGACCCGCCACAGGGCGTTGTACTGCGGCTGGTTCGACACCAGCGGGACGTGCAGTTCCCGCGCCATCGCGTGGGCGCGCCGGATCTGCTCCGCCGGCCACTCCGAGACGCCGATGTACAGGGCCTTGCCCGAGTGCACGACGTCGGCGAACGCCTCCATCGTCTCCTCGAGCGGGGTGTCCACGTCGTAGCGGTGCGCCTGGTAGAGGTCCACGTAGTCGGTCTGCAGGCGGCGCAGCGAGCCGGCGATCGACTCCATGATGTGCTTGCGCGACAGCCCGCGGTCGTTGCGGCCCGGCCCGGTCGGCCAGTACACCTTGGTGAAGATCTCGATGCCCTCGCGGCGCTCGCCCTTCAGCGCCTCGCCGAGGACGGACTCGGCGCGCGTCCCCGCGTAGACGTCGGCGGTGTCGAAGCTGGTGATGCCGACCTCCAGCGCCGCGCGCACGCACGCCGTGGCGGCGTCCGCCTCCACCTGCGAGCCGTGGGTGAGCCAGTTGCCGTACGCGATCTCGCTGATGACCAGGCCGCTACGGCCGAGATGGCGGTATTCCATGGGAGCGAAGCCTCCGTTGGCGTGTCCGTGGGTGCCGGCCGGCCGGGTGCTGGCGCACCGGGGCCCGCCGGGGGCGCGGCGCCCGGTCGGGCGTCGGCCGCAGGAAAGATGGCAGGGGCAAATACATCTGATCATTACATGCCTCCCCACCGGCGCGGTGGCCGGTCCCCCGGTGGCCCGCGCCGGCCGGTCCCCCGGTCGCCGGGTGCCCCGGCCGCGACGGGCCTCAGCGGAAGTCCGGGGTCCACAGGCGCACCGTGGCGAAGGCGGCGCCGGGGCGGGTCCGTGCGTACGCGGGGGTCCCGTCGGCGTCGAGGAACTCGACCGTCGGCCCGCCCCCGCCCCGGCCACGGGGCCCGGTCGCCTGCGACCTGGCCCGGATGCGCGTCCCCGTCGGCTGGTTGGTGTAGGCGCTCACCCCGCTCTCCCCGTCCACCTGCCGGTACCTGCGGGACGCGACGTCCAGCCGGTACACCCCGTAGGTGTCGGTGAACCACAGCGACCCCGGGTCGCCGTACACCGGCTGCAGATCACGGCCCTCGCCCTCGAAGCCCACGGCGCTGTGCTCCGTCAGCGTCGTCGCCGTGCCCCGGCCCGACACCGCGTAGCGCACCAGCCGCTCGGCGCCGATCGCCCACAGCGCCCCGTGCTCCGGGTCGTACAGCACACCCCGCGCCCTCGGCAGCGGCACGGTGCGGAACGGCGCGGTCTGCTCCGTGTCCGCGTACAGCCGCAGCCGGCCGGGCGCCCCGGAGGCCACGACGATCACCCCGCCCGGGATGCGCTCGATGGCGTGCGGGCTGTCGGCCGGGGTCACCGTCTGCCACACGATGGCCCCGGTGTCCTCGCGCACCATTGCCGCCCGGCCGCCGGACGCGGCCACGAGCACGACCCGCCCGTACGCCTGCGTCCTGCGCAGCCGCACGTCCGACAGGTGCTGCCAGCTCGTGCCGGCCCCGCCCGGCGCGCTCCAGTGCCAGGTCACGGCCCCGGGCCGCGACCAGTCCGGTGCGTCGGGGTCGAAGACCAGGACGCCGTTGCAGGACTGGTCGGCGGTGGCGATGGGATGGCTCTTCCGCGCGGCGTGCCGCGTCATGTCGTGCCCCCGTATGTCGTTGACGTGCCAACGAATATTCGGAGGATAGCGACGCCGGGTGCTGCCACGATGGGCCGCGTGACCGTACCGCGACCGAACGTCCACGCTTCGCCCGTATGGGAGATCGCCCCGCTCGCCGTTGACGACCCCGTGTCGAGGGAGCTGCTGTGGCGGTACTACGACGACATCGTCAGCCGCTACTACGGCAGGCCGATGACCCCGCGGGAGATCGACGACCTGCTCACCGAGCACACCAGTGACGACCTCGCCGGCCCCCACGGGCACTTCCTCGTCGGCCGCCGCGACGGCGAGCCGGCCGGCTGCGCGGGCGTCCGCCTCCTGGCCCCCGGCGTCGCCGAGCTGCGCCGCGTGTGGGTCGTCCCCGGCGCCCGCCGCACCGGCGGCGCCGCACTGCTGGTCACCGCCGCCGAACACGTGGCCCGCGAACGACTGGGCGCCGCCGTGATCCGCCTCGACACCCGGGCCGACCTGGTCGAGGCACGGGCCCTGTACGCGAAACTGGGCTACCAAGAGGTCCCCGACTACAACGGCGAACGCTACGCCGACCACTGGTTCGAGAAGCGTCTGGGCCCGGACTCCGGCGCGGCATAGGCCCAGGCTCGCGGCCGGGCGGCCGGGCTCCGCAATAATGCACCGGTAGTCCAGCCAGAAAGCAGGTCGCACATCGTGACGACAACGGTCTCGGTCGAGCGCAGGATCGCCGAGGAACTCGGCGTACGGGAAGGTCAGGTCAGATCGGCGGTCGAGCTGCTCGACGGCGGCGCGACCGTGCCGTTCGTGGCCCGGTACCGCAAGGAGGCGACGGACGGCCTCGACGACGCCCAGCTGCGGACGCTGGAGGAGCGCCTGCGCTACCTGCGCGAACTGGACGAGCGGCGGGCCGCCATCCTGGAGTCCATCGAGTCCCAGGGCAAGCTCGACGACGCCCTGAAGGCGCAGATCCTCGCCGCGGACTCCAAGGCCCGCCTCGAGGACATCTACCTGCCCTACAAGCCCAAGCGGCGCACCAAGGCGCAGATCGCCCGCGAGGCCGGCCTGGAGCCGCTCGCCGACCGCCTCCTCGGCGACCCGTCCCTGGAACCGCAGGCCGAGGCCGCCGGGTTCGTCGACGCCGACAAGGGCGTCGCCGACGCCGCGGCGGCGCTGGAGGGCGCCCGCGCGATCCTCACCGAGCGGTGGTCCGAGGACGCCGACCTCGTCGGTGGGCTGCGCACCCGGATGTGGGAGCGGGGCCGGCTCGTCGCCAAGGTGCGCGAGGGCAAGGAGGAGGCGGGCGCGAAGTTCGCCGACTACTTCGACTTCGCCGAGCCGTTCACCAAGCTCCCCTCGCACCGTGTGCTCGCCATGCTGCGCGGCGAGAAGGAGGAGGTCCTCGACCTCACCATGGAGCCCGAGGAGCCGGTCGCGGAGGGCCCCTCCAGCTTCGAGCGCACGATCGCCCACCACTTCGGCGTCGCCGACCGCGGCCGCCCCGCCGACAAGTGGCTCGCCGACAGCGTCCGCTGGGCCTGGCGCACCCGCTTCCTCGTCCGGCTCGGCCTCGACCTGCGCGTCCAGCTGCGCCAGGACGCCGAGGACGAGGCGGTCCGGGTCTTCGCCGCCAACCTGCGCGACCTGCTGCTCGCCGCCCCCGCCGGCACGCGCGCCACCATGGGCCTGGACCCGGGCTTCCGCACCGGCGTCAAGGTGGCCGTGGTCGACGCGACGGGCAAGGTCGTCGCCACCGACACGATCTACCCGCACGTGCCGCGCAACCAGTGGGACGCCTCCATCGCGACGCTCGCCCGGATCGCCGCCGCCCACAAGGTCGACCTGGTCGCCATCGGCAACGGAACCGCCTCCCGCGAGACCGACAAGCTCGCCGCGGACCTCATCAAGCGGCACCCGGAACTGAAGCTCACCAAGGCCGTGGTGTCCGAGGCGGGCGCCTCGGTCTACTCCGCCTCCGCCTACGCCTCCGCCGAGCTCCCCGAGCTCGACGTGTCGCTGCGCGGCGCCGTCTCCATCGCCCGCCGCCTCCAGGACCCGCTCGCCGAACTCGTCAAGATCGACCCCAAGTCGATCGGCGTCGGCCAGTACCAGCACGACCTGTCCGAGGTGAAGCTCTCGCGCTCCCTCGACGCGGTCGTCGAGGACTGCGTGAACGGCGTCGGCGTCGACGTCAACACCGCCTCCGTGCCGCTGCTGCGCCGCGTCTCCGGCATCACCGAGGGCCTGGCCGCGAACATCGTCGCCCACCGCGACGCCAACGGCCCGTTCCGCCGGCGCACCGCCCTGAAGGACGTGGCCCGGCTCGGCCCCAAGGCGTACGAGCAGTGCGCCGGGTTCCTGCGGATCCCCGACGGCGACGACCCCCTGGACGCCTCCAGCGTGCACCCCGAGTCCTACCCCGTCGTACGCCGCATGAGCACGGCGGCGGGCACCGACATCAGGGCGCTCATCGGCAACACCACGGTGCTGCGCGGGCTGGCGCCACGGGAGTTCGTCGACGACACCTTCGGTCTGCCGACGGTCACCGACATCCTCTCCGAACTGGAGAAGCCCGGACGCGACCCGCGGCCCGCCTTCAAGACCGCCGCCTTCAAGGAGGGCGTCGAGGAACTCAAGGACCTCAGGCCCGGCATGCTCCTGGAGGGCGTCGTCACCAATGTCGCGGCCTTCGGCGCCTTCGTGGACGTCGGCGTCCACCAGGACGGGCTCGTGCACGTCTCGGCGATGTCCAGGAACTTCGTCAGCGACCCGCGCGAGGTGGTCAAGCCCGGCGACATCGTCCGCGTCAAGGTGCTCGACGTCGACATCCCCCGCAAGCGCATCTCCCTCACCCTCCGTCTGGAGGACGAGGCGAGCGCGCCCAAGGGCAACGCCGGCGGTGGACGCCCCGAGCGCGGCGGCCGCCCCGACCGCCCCGACCGGCCCGACCGCCGCGGCGGCAACCCGCCCCGCCAGTCCCGCGGCGGCGACCGCGACCGCGACCGCCCGGCCCCCGGCGGCGCGATGGCCGACGCCCTGCGCCGTGCCGGGCTCGACAAGGGCCTCGGCGGAGGCAACAACGGCCGCCGCGGCTGATCCCACCGCCTGAGCCCCTGAGGCCCTGAGGCGCGCTCTCCCCGACGGACCGGGGGAGCGCGCCTCGGCGTGTTCTCAGGGGCAGACCGTCCCCGCCGGCGGGAGCACGCCGCTCAGCAGGTAGCGGTCGACCGCGGCGTCGACGCACGCGCTTCCGGGCTGCAGGTAGGCGGTGTGCCCGTCGCCGTCCCAGGTCAGCAGCCGGGCCGAGGGGAGCTGCCGGGTGAGTGCCCGCGCCCAGGCGTACGGGGTGGCCGGGTCGCGCAGGGTGCCGACGACCAGGATCGGCGCCGTGGGAGGGACCGTGACGGCGCGCGCGGGCCGGGCCGGGCCGACGGGCCAGTGGGCGCAGGTGCTGAGCAGCCCGGTGTAGTACGCCCCGAACTGGGGCGAGGCACGGAGGAACGCGGGGAGCAGCGCCTCGGCCTGCGCCGGGGTGAACACGGGCCCGAGCGCCGCGCTCAGACAGCTGACGGCCGTGAACCCCACGTCGGCGACGGCCTCCTCCTCCGGGGCGGAGAGCCTTTGGAGCGCGGCGGTGCCACCGGCGGCGGACACCACCTCGCCCAGGGCCAGGCGCAGTTCCTCCCACGCGGGCTGCTTGAGCCCCGACACGACGGTGACGAGCAGGTCGTCCCCCGTGACGCTGACGTCCTTGCCCTCCTGCCGCGGGCTCCGGTCGAGGCGGGCTACCAGGGCGTCCAGGACGCGGCCCGCCTCCTCGACGGAGTGGCCGACCGGGCAGTCGGGGCGGCGCGCGCAGTCGGCGGCGAAGGCCTCCCAGGCCACCTGGTAGCCGTGTGCGGGATCCAGGAAGCGGTGGTAGCCGTCGATCGTGGGGTCGACGGCGCCGTCGAGGACCATCCGGCCGACGCGGGAGGGGAAGAGACCGGCGTAGAGGGTGCCCAGGTAGGTGCCGTAGGAGAAGCCGAAGAAGTGCAGGCGGTCGTCCCCGACGAGGGCGCGCATCAGGTCCATGTCGCGGGCCACGTCCGGGGTGCCGATGTGCGGCAGCAGCCACCCGGCGTGCCGCCGGCACGCGTCGGCGGTCTCCTCGCGGGCCTCGTCCAGGGCCTCGAAGTCCGGCTTGCCGGCGGTGAGCGGGCGGGCCCCGGTGAGGTCCGCCGGAACCTCGGTGCCGCAGTCCACCGGGGTGCTGGCGCCGACGCCACGCGGGTCGACGGCGACCAGGTCGTAGGCGGCGCGTACCGGGGGCGGGAACTCTTCGGCGAGGTCCTGCAGGCCGCCGATGGCGGAGTCACCGGGACCGCCGGGGTTGTACAGCAGCGAACCGATGCGCTGCGCCCTGCTCCCCGTGGACGTCAGGCGGGTGGCGGCCAGGGTGATGTCGCCCGCTTCGGGGTGTTCGTAGTCCAGCGGCGCCTTGAGGGTCGTGCACTGGAAGGACGGCTTGTCCTCGCACGGTCTCCAGGCGAGCCGCTGCGCGTAGTAGCGGGTCAGTCGCGGCGGCACGGCCTCGGTGTGCACGGAGCCGGCCGGCGCCAGGCGGGTCACGGGTGACGCCCCGCCGCGGAGGGAGGAACACGCGGTCGCCAGGAGGGCGCACGCGCCCAGCACCGCGACGGCGCGGCGTCGTCCCCTCCCGCGTACGTGGCCGGTGTGCCGGACAGCGTCCATCGCTCAGCCTTTCTGGTGCCCTGGTGTCTTGGCGTCCTGGTGCCCGTCAGCCGCAGACGGTGCCGTCGGGTGGGAGACGGCCGTGCAGGAAGTAGCCGTCGACGGCCGTGTCGACGCAGGCGCTGCCCTGCTGGTAGGCGGTGTGTCCGTCGCCGTCCCAGGTGAGCAGCCGCCCGGAGGAGAGCTGGGCGGCCAGTGCCCGGGCCTGGTCGTAGGGGGTGGCGGGGTCGCGGGTGGTGCCGACGACGAGGATCGGCGGGGCGCCGCGGGCGCTGATCCGGTGCGGGACCTGCGTGGGCCGCGTCGGCCAGTGGGCGCACATGGGGAGGAACCCGGCGTAGTACGCGCCGAACTGGGGGGCCGCGCGGCGGAACTCCGGCACGGCTGCGAGCGTCTGCGCTGCGGTCGACCGCGGTCCCAGCGCGGAGCTCAGGCAGTTGATCGCGGCGAGGGACTGCTCACCCGGCCCTCCGTCGTCCTCCGTGCCGGGCAGCGGTCGCCAGGTGGTGGCGTCGCCCGCCGCCACCTCGCGGAGCAGGTTGCGCAGCCCGCCCCAGGCCGGAGCCGCGAGTGCCGAGGTGACCGCGGTGAGCAGATCGTCGCCGGTGGGGGAGACGCCGTGGCCGTCCCCACTTCCGGAGGCCTCGTCGAGTCCCGCGACCAGGCCGTCCAGGATGCGGCCCGCCTCCTCGGCCGAGTGGCCGACCGGGCAACCGGGGCGGGTGACGCAGTCGGCGGCGAAGGCCTCCCAGGCCACCTGGTAACCGCGTGCCATGCCGAGGGTGGCGCGGTAGGCGCCCATGTCCGGGTCGATGGCGCCGTCGAGGACCATGCGGCCGACGCGGGAGGGGAAGAGCTCCGCATAGGTGGCCCCCAGGTAACTGCCGTAGGAGTAGCCGAGGAAGCCCAGCCGGTCGTCGCCGAGCAGGGCCCGTACGACGTCCATGTCCCGTGCGGCGTCGGGGGTGCCGACATGGGGCAGGAGCCGGCCCGCGCGACGTGCGCACGCCTCGGCGACCAGAGCGAGGCCCGGCTCGGGGCCCTTGGCCCCGGCCTCGGGGACCGACGGGCCCGTCCCGCAGTCGACCGGGGCGCTGCGGCCCACGCCCCGGGGGTCGACGCCGACCAGGTCGTATGCGGCGCGCATCGCGGGGGAGAAGCCGTCGGCGAAGGACAGCACATCGTCGACCGCCGACACGCCGGGCCCGCCGGGGTTGAGCAGCAGCGAGCCGATGCGGGCCGCGCGCGGACCGGTGGCCCTGTGGCGGACGACCGCCAGCCGGATGTCGCCTGCCTGCGGGTGGGCGTAGTCCAGGGGCACCGCCACCGTGGTGCACTGGAACGACGCCCCTTCCCGGCAGGGCTGCCAGTCGAGCCTCTGCCGGTAGTAGCGGGACACGTCGGGCGGCGCGGCCGAGGCCGTTGCCGAGGCCGCCGACGCCGCCGCCGACGCTGCCGAGGCGACCGGAGTGGCCGGGGCCGCCGCGGACGCGGACGCGGACCGCTTCGCGCCCGCCGTCCGGTGCGGGCGCTGGGGCGAACAGGCGGTCAGCACCAGGCAGGCGCTCAGCAGCCCGCCCGCGATGCGCCTGCCCCGGCCGGACGGGGGACGTGTGGCCTGCACGGCGGCCACCGCCCGTCAGACGCAGACCGTGCCGGCGAGCGGGAGCTGACCTTTCGTCAGGTAGCTGTCGACGGCGCTCTCGACGCAGGTGCTGCCCTGGTGGTAGGCGGTGTGCCCGTCGCCGTCCCAGGTGAGGAGCCGCCCGGAGGAGAGCTCCCGGGCGAGCGCCTGTGCCCACGGGTACGGGGTGGCCGGGTCGCGGAGGGTGCCCACGACCAGGATCGGTGCGGCGCCGGCCGCGGTGATCGGCCGCGCCGGCTGGTCAGGGCGGACGGGCCAATGGGTGCACATCGGCAGGGTCCCGGCGTAGTACTCGGCGAACTGCGGTGCTTCGCGGCGGAATTCGGGCAGCGCCGCCTTCGCCTGCGCGACGGTCGACCACGTGCCCAGGGTGGAGCTCAGGCACGACACCGCGTAGTACGACTGGTCGCCCGGATCGGTTTCCTCGTCCACGCCGAGGAGTGCCTGTATGGCCGTGGTGTCACCGGCCCGCACCCCCTCCAGCGCGGCGCGCAACGCCTCCCAGGCGGGGGCCCGCAGACCGAGGACGACCGCGCTGAGGAGGGAGTCCCCCGAGACGGTGATGTCCTTGCCCTGCCGCAGGGGGGTGCGGTTCAGCGTGGCCACCAGGGTGTCGAGGATGCGGCCGGCCTCCTGGACCGAGCGGCCCACGGGACAGTCGGGCCGGGTGGCGCACTCCGCGGCGAAGGACTTCCAGGCGACCTCGTACCCCCGGGCCTGGCCGATGGTGAAGTCGTACCCGTCGAGGGCGGGGTCGACGGCGCCGTCGAGGACCATGCGGCCGACGCGGGAGGGGAAGAGCTCGGCGTAGGTGGCTCCCAGGTAGGTGCCGTAGGAGAAGCCCAGGTAGTGGAGCCGCTCGTCGCCCAGCACGGCACGTACGACGTCCATGTCGCGGGCGGCGTCCACGGTGCCCACGTGCGGCAGCAACCGCCCCGCGTGCCGGCCGCACTCGGCCGCGACCTCCGCGTAGCCCGCGGCCGAGGCGTCGATGTCCGCCCTGCGCGCGCCGGGGTCCGGGGCGGCCACGGGGGTGTCCGCGGCGCAGTCCACCAGGGTGCTGGCGCCGACACCGCGCGGATCGACCGCCACCAGGTCGTACGCGGCGCGCACCGCGGGGGAGAAGGAGTCCACGTTGCCGAGCAGGTAGGCGATCGCGGACGAGCCCGGTCCGCCGGGGTTCATCTGCAGCGAGCCGACGCGTGCGGCGCCGTTCCCGGTGGCCCTCTGGCGTATGGCGGCCAGGGTGATGTCGCCCCCCTCGGGGTGGTCGTAGTCCAGCGGCACCGTGATGGTGGCGCACTGGAAGGACGGCACCGCGGCGCAGGCCTTCCAGCCCGGTTTCTGCCCGTAGTAGCGGGCCAGGTCCGCCGGTGCGGCGGTGGCGGCGCCCCCGGCGGGTGCCCAGGCCGGCGTCTGCCGGAGGTCGCCCGCCGCGCACGCGGTGAGCAGCAGCCCGCAGCTGCCGAGCACGGCGATGAAGCCGTGGAGCCTGCGTCGGGGTGCGTTCATGGCCACGCCTTTCTGTGCGCCGCGCGGAGCGCGGGGCGGGTGGTCGCGTCAGTGGCAGATCGCGCCGGTGGGCGGGAGCAGACCGCGCAACAGGTAGTCGTCGACGGCCGTGTCGACGCAGCGGATGCCGCGCTGGTACGCGGTGTGCCCGTCGCCGTCCCAGGTCAGGAGCCGCCCGGAGGAGAGCTGGGCGGCCAGTGCCCGGGCCTGGTCGTAGGGGGTGGCGGGGTCGCGGGTGGTGCCGATCACGAGGATCGGCCCGGCGCCTCGGGCGTTGACGCGCCGCGGGAGCTGCGTGGGCCGCGTCGGCCAGTGGGCGCACGTCGACAGGTCCTCGTTGTAGAACGCCCCGAACTGGGGCGAGGCTCGCAGGAATTCGGGCAGCGCCGCGAGCGTCTGGGCGGGGGTGGACCGCGATTCGAGCGCGGAGCTGAGGCAGTTGACCGCCGTCATGGACTCGTCACCGGACGCGGGGTCGTCCTCGGAGCCCACGAGCTCCCGCAGCACGGTGGTGTCACCCGACGTCACCCCGTCCAGCACCGCGCGCAGCGTCTCCCAGTCGGGCGCGCGCAATGCGGTGACGACCGTGCCGAGCAGCGTCTCGCCGTCGAGGCGGCCCTCCTTGCCCTGCCGCACCGGGGCGCGGTCGAGGGCGGCCACGAGGGAGTCCAGCGTGCGGCCCGCCTCCTTGACGGAGTGGCCGACCGGGCAGTGCCTGCGGCGGGCGCAGTCGGCGGCGAAGGACTCCCAGGCGATCTGGTACCCGCGGGCCTGGTTGAGGTAGGCGTGGTAGCCGTCCATGGCCGGGTCGACCGCGCCGTCCAGGACGACCCGGCCGACGCGGGAGGGGAAGAGCTCGGCGTAGGTGGCTCCCAGGTAGGTGCCGTACGAGAAGCCGAGGAAGTGCAGGCGGTCCTCGCCCAGCGCGGCGCGTACGACGTCCATGTCCCGGGCCGCGTCGAGGGTGCCGACGTGCGGCAGCAGCCGCCCGGCTCGCCGCGCGCAGTCCGCGGCGACCTCCGCGTGGTAGGCGGCCCACGTGTTGATGACCGTGGCCTCGTCCGAGGGGAGCGCCCCGCGCGTCCCGGCGCCCGGGGGCGTGGCGGAGCCGCAGTCCACCGGCGAGCTGTGGCCGACGCCGCGCGGGTCGACAGCGACCAGGTCGTACGCGGCGCGCAGGGCGGGGGAGTACCGGTCGGCGTAGGCCCGCAGGTCGTCGATGGCGGACAGACCGGGGCCGCCGGGGTTGATCTGGAGTGCGCCGATGCGGGCGGCGCCGTGACCGCGGGCCTGCCTGCGGATCGCGGCCAGGGAGAGGTCACCCGACCCCGGGTGCGCGTAGTCCCGCGGCACCTTGAGCCTCGTGCACTGGAACGACCGGTCCCGGCAGGGCAGCCAGCGCAACTCCTGCGTGTAGTAGGGCCGCAGGTCCACGCGGATCGCGTCGTCCGCCGCGCTCGCGGAGGCCCCGGCGGGAGTGGGTGCGGCGGTCCTGCGCGTGTGCGTCGCGGCGGTGCAGGTGGCGAGCAGCAGCCCGAAGGCGACCAGTACGGCGAGTGCGCAGAGCAGTCCGCGCCCGGGTATTCGGCCGGTGGCCGGGACAGCTTTCATCGCCACGCCTTCGTTTCCGCCCGTTGCGAGACGCGGGGCTGGTCGGCATCGGTGAGCGGCCGCGGGGGCGGGCCCGGGCGCCGCGTCCCGGCAGGGAGCGGCCGCGCCGTCCCCCCACCCTTCGCTGCGTAACCAGGTCATCACAGATCGTGCACGGGGGATCGCCGAGCTGGGCCGAACGCGTGAACCCGCCGTGCCACCCCTGTGCCGGCGCGCACCACAAGCACCCGTACGTCCCCGCAAGTTGACCGGTATCGCTCTGGCCCCCCGGACCGGGCCGCGGCTAGCGTCCGCGGGTGCCCTCACCCATGCGCACCACCCACCCCCGTACCGACCGCATCCGCATACGGACGACCTCCCTGGTGGCGACCGTGATCGCCGCCCTCGCCGCCGTCCTCCTCCCCGTGACCACCGTGCAGGCCGCCTCCGCCGGCGGGACCGTCCGGCACGGACTGAGCCGGCCGGACTACTCGTACGCCGACGCGATCCGCGAGGCGGTCTGGGTCGAGACGGGCCGCGACGACGACGGCGACGGCCGCACCGACCGGGTCGCCGCCGACATCGTGCGGCCCCGCGAGCCCGCGGCCGCCGGCCGCAAGGTGCCGGTGATCATGGACGCGAGTCCCTACTACTCGTGCTGCGGACGCGGCAACGAGAGCCAGTTGAAGACCTACGACGACCAGGGCCGCATGGTCCAGGCCCCGTTGTACTACGACAACTACTTCGTCCCTCGCGGCTACGCCGTCGTCCTGGTCGACCTGGCCGGCACCAACCGCTCCGACGGCTGCGTGGACGTCGGCGGCCCCTCCGACATCGGCTCGGCCAAGGCGGTGATCGACTGGCTGAACGGCCGGGCCAAGGGCTACACCTCCCGTACCGGCTCCCGGCCCGCGAGCGCCCGCTGGTCCACCGGCGACGTCGGCATGATCGGCAAGAGCTGGGACGGGACGATCGCCAACGGCGTCGCCGCGACCGGGGTGCGCGGCCTGCGCACGATCGTGCCGATCAGCGCCATCAGCTCCTGGTACGACTACTACTTCCAGCAGGGCGCCGCCCTCTACGACTCCGGCCCCGACTGGCTGTCGGACTACGTCGAGAGCCCGGCCGCCCGCGCCCGCTGCGCCGCGGTGCAGCAGCGCATCGTGGACGGGGCGCCGCGCAGCGGGGACCGGACCGCGTTCTGGAGCGAACGCGACTACACCAAGGACGCCGGCAAGGTCCGCGCCAGCGTCTTCGCCGTCCACGGCATGCAGGACCTCAACGTCCGCACCAAGCACTTCGGCCAGTGGTGGAGCGCGCTGGCCGCGCACGGCGTGGAGCGCAAGGTGTGGCTGTCGCAGACCGGCCACGTCGACCCCTTCGACTTCCGGCGCGAGGCATGGGTGTCCACCCTGCACCGCTGGTTCGACCACTACCTGCTGGGCGTCCGCAACGGCGTGGAGCGCGAGCCCGGCGCCGACGTCGAACGTTCCCCCGACCACTGGACGACCGACCGCTCCTGGCCCCCCGCCGGCACCGGACCGGCCCGGCTGGGCCTGCGGCCCGGCACCACCCCGGGCCTGGGCACCCTCGGGCCCGTCCCGGCCGCGCCCGGCATCACGGCGGCCTTCACCGACGCGCCGCAGGAGTGGGAGGAGGACTGGGCCGCCGGCGCGGACACCCCGAGCGCCTCCCGGGCCGTCTTCACCACCGGCACCCTCACCCGCGACCTGCGGCTGTCCGGCAGCGGCACGGTCACCCTCACCGCGTCCTCCTCGACCACCAGCGCCCACCTCTCCGCGGTCCTGGTCGACCTCGGGCCGGACACCGTCCGGGACTTCCTGGGCGCCAAGGAGGGCATCGCCGACCTGACCACGCGCTCGTGCTGGGGCGAGAGCACGGCGGGCGACAGCGCCTGCTTCCGCGACACCGCGGCCGACACCGCCGACGTCGCCCACACCGTGGTGAGCCGCGGCTGGGCCGACCTCGGGCACACCACGTCCGCATGGCACGGGCGTCCGCTCGTCCCGGGCCGCGCCTACACGGCCACCGTCACCCTGGGCGCCACCGACCACGTCGTACCCGCCGGGCACCGGCTCGCGCTGATCGTCGCGGGCACCGACGCGGGACTGGTCGAGCCCCCCGGCACCACCCCCACCGTCACCCTCGACCTGGCCCGCTCGCATGCCCTGCTGCCGCTCGTCGGCGGAGCGCGCGGCCTCGCCGCCACGACCCCGCACGCCTCCGTCGCGCGCCGCGCCGCGGACGTCCCGGCGGCCCCGCCCCGCACCGCCCGCACGGTCCCCGCGGGGCGCTGACCCAGGCCCTGCCCGTCCGCCCTCACGCATGACGAGGGCGGGCGGGTAGTGTCAGCGGGTCAGCGATAGTTGTACAAGGAAGCAACAGCACCCGTGGACAGCACCAAGAAGACCGCCGACGACGCCCCGGCGGACGATCCCACCGCGGACCGCGGCGCGGAGCCCGAGCCCGGCATACCCGGCAGCCGCACCCGCTGGCGCCGCTGGCTCATGGACACCCGCCCCCTGCGCCACCCCGCCTACCGCCGCCTGTGGAGCTCCACCACCGTGACCGCCGTGGGCAGCCAGCTCACCGCGGTCGCCGTGCCCAAGCAGATCTACGACATCACCGGCTCGTCCGCGTGGGTCGGCTACGCGAGCATCGCCGGGCTGGTCCCACTGGTGGTCTTCGCCCTGTGGGGCGGGGCCGTCGCCGACAGCGTGGACCGCCGCAAGCTGATGCTGTACACCAACATCGGCATCGCCGTCACCTCCCTGCTGTTCTGGGTGCAGGCCTTCGCGGGCGCCCACTCCGTCTGGCTGCTCATGGTGCTGCTCGCCGCGCAGCAGGCGGCGGCCGGCATGAACGCCCCCGCCCGCAGCGCCGCCATCGCCCGCCTGGTCCCGCCGGCGGAACTGCCCGCGGCCATGGCGCTCGGCTCCACGGTCATGCAGACCGGGCTGGTCGTGGGGCCGCTGCTCGCGGGTGTGCTCATCCCCGTCATCGGCCTGCCCGACCTCTACCTGATCGACGCGATCGCCCTCACCGCGACCGTGTGGGCGGTGTGGCGGCTGCCCGCGCTGCCGCCGCTGGAGGCCAACGGCGCCCCCGTCGCCCGGCGCGGCGGCTGGCGCGAGGTCGGCGCCGGCTTCCGCTACATCACGGCCCAGCGCATCCTGCTGATGTCCTTCCTCGCCGACATCGTCGCCATGGTCTTCGGCATGCCGCGCGCCCTGTTCCCCCAGCTCGCCGACACCACCTACGCCCCCTGGGGCGAGGGCTTCGCGCTCGGCCTGCTGTTCGCCGCCATCCCCATCGGCGCGGTCGCCGGCGGGCTGTTCTCCGGCACCTTCTCCCGCTCGAAGCGGCACGGTCTGATGGTTGTCATCGCCGTCTGCGGCTGGGGCGCCGCGATCGCCGGACTCGGACTGAGCGGCAGCCTGTGGTGGGCGGCGGCCTTCCTGGCGCTGGCCGGATTCGCCGACATGGTCTCGATGGTGTTCCGCAGCGCGATCCTGCAGTCGGTCGCGACGGACGACATGCGCGGCCGCATGCAGGGCGTGTTCACGGTCGTCGTCGCGGGCGGTCCCCGGGTGGCCGACCTCCTGCACGGCACGGGCGGCTCCGCGTTCGGGACGCGTACCGCGGTCACCGCGGGCGGTGTGCTCGTCGTGGTCGCGATGCTCGGCCTGGCGGCGGCGTTCCCCGCGTTCACCCGCTACCGGGGTGCCTGAGCCGTTGGGGTGCCGAGCGCCCCGGGCCCGCTGTGGCGGATTCCGGCGGCGACCCGGCCGCCGCCCCGTCCCGGTCGGGCACACGGGGGGCGGGGGCACGTCCGCGAGGTTCCGGGCGGCGCGCCGGGCCTGATCGTACCGGTTTGGTACGCCGCGAAGTCGTCCGGGGTACCCCGTGTCGCCCCGTGCGGGTTGTTTGGTCTTGGGGCGGGGGTTACCCCTTCTTTTTT